>NZ_JBCODG010000055.1:0-30662 GCF_040928965.1 Bacteroides sp. 2201st1_D9_2201SCRN_220225
AGATAATCCATGAAGCCCTCGAAAAGATAACAGACGGTTCGTGGCTCTTTTTGCTGTCGGATATGGGTGATGTCCTTCGGGGCGACACATCCCTTGAAGTATCTATTACGCACTTCATACCCTCTTGCCATATTCGGGAAGCCGATGGCGAAATAGGGTTTGTCGGCATTCTCAAACCGCAGTTCCTTACACTCCCTTTTGGCGAGTTCAATGTCTATCCCCCTTTCTTGCAGATAGGCAATGAGCGCAGGTGATGACAGCTCGCCAACTCTTAATACCCGATAAGTGCGGTTGTCGGATTGCTGCTTGCCAAAAGAAAACGATGCAGGGCGGATGTATGGTGTCCGTTCCTCTATGCGCTTCAACAGGCAGGTTACATCTTCCGTATGGTAGAGTTCCGCTGCCAATGCGATGATGTTACCGCCCTTGCCAAGTCCAAAATCGTACCATTTGTTGAGTTCTGTGTTTACCTTGAAAGATGCGTCCGTTTCCTCTCTCAGCGGTGATTTGTACCAAAAGCTGCTGCCCTGTTGCTTGACGGGCGTGTAACCCAAACTTTGCAGATAGTCTGCGATTCTGATTTGTTTAACTTCTTGTATGTTCATGATATTCTATAGATTTGATGATGATTGTAAAAACGTTGATTTGTTGAATGGCTTATATAACACATTTATTTACAGAAAGATATTTGCTCAACATCTTCTCAACAAACCACTCGCCAAAAGAGAAATCAACAATCGGGTGCTGTTCCTCTCTCAACTTCTCTTTTCGATTGTTGAGATTTTGTTGAGAGTGTATATTGTTTATTGTCAGCATAGTTATATCCTTATTCATCAATTCAACAAAAAAAAGAATGATATTACAGGGATTCAAGTTGTTCCCTCGTGACAGAATAGAAACGACCGACCCGTTTTACAGGCTCATACCGACACTCCCGATTGTAGTTGAATTGGTAGGTGGTATAGGTCAGTCCGTTGGGTGCAGGCGTAAGTTTCCAACACTCCTGCAACACCTTTCGGACTTGGTGCTTCTCCACTTTTACCTGCGAGTGTACCAGCAACAGAAGAATGTCGTTGTAGCAGAACGAGAATGTGTCCGTGCCGACACTATCCATGATGTCAAGTATCAGCTCGTGCATCTCTATCTCCAGTCGGTTACGGTTGCTGCGGATTATCTTCTGCAAGGCTTCGGTATGCAACAGCGATGGAGCAAACCACATACGGCTTTCCTTTTCGGTGGATAGTGTTCTGTGTTGCAGGAAATGAAGAAAGGCGGGTATCTCCGCTTTCAGCTTTTGCAGGAAGTCGGTATCATCAGACTGCAAGCGGTCTATCTTGCGTACCCAATAGCGTGTTTCCCCTGCATCAATGATTACAGGCAAGTACTCGTTGTTGGAGCATAGCACGAACTTGGCGAAAAACGCTATCTCGTCACGGTCTTTGCCTTTGGCTTCCACCTTGTAGGAAAGTGTGGTGCTTAGGTTCTTCAACCGCTCGCTGTCCTCCCTACGGTTGAGCAGCACCTCGTCCACCACGATAAGCAGTTTGCCGGCCCAGTCGGAATTGAATTGGCTACGGAAATCCTCGTTGGTGTTAAAGGTTACATTGTTCTGAAATAGGAGTTTTAGAAAATTCAGAAATGTGCTTTTGCCTGTGTTGCGTTCCTCTGATACCAACAGCAGGATAGGCAGCTTTTGAATGGGGTACAAGTAGAGCAGTTGTAGGTAGTCCATGCCCAACTCGTATTGCTCCCCGAAGATGTGACCTACCAAAGATTGGATATGCGAGAAATCGCCCTCTTTAGGTTGGTGGTCTATCGGTTCATAGAGGTTAAGGAACTTGCCGACCACGGGATGGTAGCCGATGTGTTCGGGTACGGTGCAGAAGCCGTCATACTTGGGAACGCTGCCGATGTAGTCCTTGCCGTAGTCTTGGCGCAGGGTTTCGTTGTTCCATGCTATGCGTTTCCTTACATACCCTCCGTTCAGTTTGGGCTGCTCCACAATCTTGTAAAGCGTAGTCCCCACTCGGATGAATTCCTCCTTTGCCATGCCACCATCCGATGGCGGTCTGTGGCTGTCTTGTTGTTTGTTAGCTGACATAATCAAATGGTTTTAAGTTTGAAAAATACCAGCTACAAAAGTATAAGCATTTATCGGATAAGTTGTTACGCAAAACGCGGCAGAACGGTGACAAATAGCCCCCGAAGAAAAAACTTTCAATGGTTTGGAACGGAAGTCGGGCAGGACAGACGAAAAAACTCCCAAAAAACGAATGTGGGGATTACGCTTTTCGGGAGAAAAAATTGGAGTTCCTGTTGATATGTCGGTCAGATTATATGCTGACACGCTGGCTTGATTACTCTATTCGTGACTGAATGAATGGATTCCGTCAGTCGTGCAACCAATTCAGCTACGAGAAGTATTCGGCTTTGGCTATGCCGTTGGTGTTCAGCGAAAAGAAGATGCTTGTTTTCTCTTTTCGCAAGTACAGTCTTTCAAGAACGGCATTGCGCACCTGCTTCGCACTGTATGTGCCGATACGGAACGCAAGGGCGATTATCGTTTCAAGGCTGTAAACCTCCATGCTGCACTTGTCGGACAGTCGGATGGTATGCCTTATCTCACACTCATTCAGAATGCCGTTCTTGCAGAGTGTCTTTATCCCTGCCCTGATAGTCGGGGCGGTTACATTGAACAACTCGCAAAGCTCCCACTCACTCATGGCGGTTGCCTGTATATCTTTCGGCATAACTACATTGCCGAACTCGTTCATTGTTATGATGTTTCTTTCCTCTTTCATTATCGTTTGATTTAAGGGTTACTGAATGGCATTGCAAATGTTCTTTTCCATATCCTCCAGTTTGTGCGACAATGTTTCCATATCCTGACTAATCTTTTGGGCTGTGATTTTTGCGTAAATTTGGGTCGTTTTTATGTTGGTATGTCCCAAAAGTCGGCTGACGGTTTCAATGGGTACTCCGTTGGATAACAGCACAGTGGTCGCTGCCGAATGTCTTGCTACATGATAGGTCAAGTGGACTTTTATACCGCACAACTTGGCAATGGCTTTCAGCTTCTTGTTGCAAGTCGTGTTACTCGGCATGGGGAATACTTTATTATCTCTTGTCATACCCCTGTACTTCTCTATTATCTTTCGGGGAACATCCAACAATCGGATATTGGATTCCGTGTTAGTTTTCTTTCTTCGGGTGATAATCCACAGATTTCCGTCAAAGAATGTTTGCAGGTTGTCTTCCGTAAGGTTCTTGACATCGGAATATGCCAAACCTGTAAAGGTGGAGAACAGAAATAAATCCCTGACAAGCTCGTGTGTCTTGTCGGGCATATCGGTGTTCATCATTGTGTGTATCTCCTCTCTCGTAATATACCCTCTGTCCACGCTTTCGGGAGAGTTGATGTACCCTGCAAAGGGATTGAACGGCAGACGACCGTCATTCCTCGCTATGGAAATAATGTGTTTCAGCACAATCATGTAGCCCCAAATGGTATTGGTGCGGCATTTTTTCTCAGTACGCAGGAAATACTCGAAGTCGTTGATGAACGAGAGGTTCAACTCTTTTAACGGAATATCTTCACGCTTGTAGGTATGGGGTAGGAACTCACGGATGTGCTTGCAGACGGTAACATAACGTCGGAATGTTCCTTTTGCCCTGCTGTGTCCCACTTTCTTGGCAAATTCGCTGTTGTGTTGTTCAAACAGTTTTAGCAAGGTTTCCTGTTTGATACCGATGCCGAGATAGGCATCTTTCAACTTGGCAGCAGTGACATAACCGTCCGTCTGCATCAACTCTTGATAACGGCGGTTTATCTCCACTCTGATTTTGTCAACGGCACGGTTGATTCTTTGCGCTTCGGCACTCTTACCCGAAGCACGGTTGTTCTTCACGTCCCACAGGCGCAAGGGAACATCCATCTTGCAACTGAACTGCTTAATCTCTCCGTCCACCGTAATGCGACACATCAAAGGCAGGTTGCCGTTGGGTTTCTCACTGCCTTTCTTCACGTAGAACAATACCTTAAATGTACTTCTCATAACTCACTTTTTTTTGGTTACAAAATTAATTCATAGTGAGTTACCGACAGATACGACACATAACGCCAAACGATGCAAAATTTAGGTTTCGCAAGAAATTTGCATCATCGCACGGGTAATGATAAAGTAACTGAACTTTTGCTGCGTTTGTCCATATTCTGTCTCTTCTTGGCTTTTGAACAAGAGAAAAATATAGCGTAACGAACGCTTTTTCAGTCTGTTCGCTACGCTTTACTCAAATTTGCTATTCCGTTAGGTGTTTATTTTATATCGTGAGCAACGTAAAAATACACGATTTGTCAAAGAGCGTATTGATTACATGAATCAATACAGCCAATCAATAGACAATGCTGCTTCTTCATCAGAAACAGATGGGAACGCTAATGTAACGATGAAAAATGTAGCAAATCTGGAAGGAGAGGTATATAAAACGACCAACCGGATAATTCAACGTCAACGTATGAAAGACGAATTGAACATGCTATTTCCAGAAGTAGCAAAACAATATGAGGCAGACCTAAACCACCATATTATTTATACACACGATGAAGCGTCTACTCCTGTGTTAAAGCAATATTGTATGGCTGTCAGTTTATATCCACTATTGACTGAAGGTGTAGGCAACATTGATGGTGTAACCCCTTCAGAACCTAACGATTTACAATCTTTCAGTGGTCAAATTACCAACTTGGTTTTCTTGCTTTCTTCCCAATGCAAAGGGGCTGTGGCAGTAGGCGAATATTTCATAGCATTGAATTATTATGTTGTTAAAGAGTTTGGGGATAAATGGTATGAAAAACTGGATTGCGAAGCTTCCTCACCACATTGTTTAATCAAAAGAACAGTGCGTGATAATATCCTAAAAGCGTTTAAACAGTTTGTGTGGGGTGTTAATCAGCCAGCTGGAAATCGCAGCTATCAAAGCCCATTTACAAATATTTCTTATTATGACCATACGTATTTCACATCGCTCTTTGGAGAATTTTGTTATCCGGATGGAAGTAAGCCTGAATGGATAGCTATTGATACATTACAACGTATGTTTATGAAATGGTTTAATCAAATACGTTTAAAGCAAGTATTAACCTTTCCGGTAGAAACTTTTGCGATGGTTCACAATGGCAAGGATATAATCGATCTAAAATACAAACAACTTTGTGCCGAAATGTATGCGGAAGGACACTCGTTCTTTACTTATATTTCCGATAGTGCAGACAGCCTTGCATCATGCTGTCGGCTTAGAAATGAATTGGCAGAAAACACTTTTAGCCCCACTTCTGGCTTGACTGGTGTGATGACAGGAAGTTGTAATGTGATAACTCTGAATATCAATAGAATAATACAAAATTGCGCAAAGGCTTATGGGTTACATGGCGGATGGAAAGAAAACACTTCCTTTATTAAAAATTACTTGAAAGAAATTCTTGAAAGAGTCTATAAGTATCATATTGCTTTTAAAACAATGCTATACGACCTTGAAGACAAGGGAATGTTTGCCGCTTCCAATGGCGGTTATATTTATATCAGTAAATTATATAGCACCATAGGCATCAATGGGTTGAATGAAGCTGCTAAATTCCTGGGAATGAAAGTAAGTAATAACCCAGAATATATTGAGTTCCTTCAACTCATTTTGGGCACTATTAAAGAACAAAATAAACTGCATTCTATCCATGACAGGAAACGACCTTTCCTGTTTAATTCAGAAGTTGTGCCAGCAGAAGGGCTGGGAGGAAAGAATTATAAATGGGATAAAGAAGATGGATATGTTGTTCCAGAAGATGAGAATTTATATAACTCATATTTTTATAATGCCCACGATGATACTTCAGTATTGGACAAATTTATATTACATGGTCATCAGACCTATCAGTACACAGATGGAGGGTCAGCCGCTCATATTAATTTGGAAGACCACTTATCAAAAGAGCAGTATCTGAAATTAATTGATTTCGCCATAGCTAATGGAACCAATTATTTTACTTTCAATATTCCCAATAGTAAATGTGAAGATTGTGGCAAAATCATCAAAAGACCTATTGATACTTGTCCCTGTTGTGGAAGTCACAATGTAACTCAATATACGCGTGTTATTGGATATTTGCGCCCCATAAAAGCGTTTGGAAGTGATAGACAAGTAGAGGCGCTAAATCGTCAATACAGTGATGGTAAATCGCAGATATGAAATATGTAGATACAAAAATTGTGTTTCAAGAGTTGCCCAATGAAATCACTTTGGCAATAAATATAAGTGGTTGCCCGTGCGCTTGTGCCGGGTGCCACTCTTCTTATTTATCACAAGATATAGGAAAATTATTAACACAAGAAGCACTTGAACAGCTGATATGCCAAAACAGAGGAATAACAGCCATATCTTTTATGGGTGGTGATGCAAATCCGAAGTATATAAATATATTGGCACAATATCTTCGTTTTAACCATTCCAATTTAAAAGTTGGGTGGTATTCTGGTAGAGACAAGCTACCTATGGAAATTGACCCTAACAACTTTGATTATATCAAATTAGGGCCATATATATCTAATAAGGGGCCTCTAAATAATCCTAATACAAATCAAAGGTTGTACCGTGTTGTGAGAGAAGAAGACAAAACTGCTTTTCTTGATATAACATATTTATTTTATAAAAATCAATATAATAATAAATAATATGTTATTATGCTATTATACAGTATATTATATTTTTATTTATAAAATAATGTTGGTTTTATTTTGTTGGTTAAATTGATGTAATTATCTTTGCGCTGTTCTTTGAAAAACAAAAGTATGTTGCATGGTCAAGCACGCCTTATTGTGCAGGACAATAAGGCAGCAAAACAAGAGATGGAATTGGCTATTGAAAATTTAAAAGATGGCGACTATACCGTTCTTATTATGGACAATACCAAAAACAAATCTCTACCACAATTGAAGTATTTATTTGGTGTGGTGCTGAAAACAATTTCAGAACAATTGCCTACGCACCCACCAGTAGATGCACTATACAGATATTTTGAAGAGATTTACGCTCCAATCCATATCTGTGATCTTCCCGGAGGCAAAAAGTATGAATACTTTAACCTCAAAAATGAAAAAGCAAGTGAGATGAATGAAGTTATTGAGAGAATCATTCATCATGTAAACACTGAATGGGGCATCAGGGTTGCACCAAAAGAAACAACCAAGATGCCAGAAGCAAAAGAACTATGGGCTGGAGCTTATACCGAACAGTGGAATCTTCCCCTCTCTAAATTAAACAAATAATTTCATTTTATGGAAGAGATGATTCAAAATCCGTATGACCTCTTTGCGGAAAACCAAGAGACTTATGAAGAGGCAGTCAAAAAAAGTGTAAGTGAGAGTCAGTCATTTCAACGTACCAAACATTTCCGTATTGATTCTGTAGGCACGTATCCTGTACGAATTCTTCCCTTAGCTCCAACAAAACAGCCTGATGGTAATTATCTTTTGGAACGTAAGGGATACGAGTATCCTATTAAAACACAAGTTTTAAAACTGGATAACCCACGTTCCACTGGTAAAAAAGACAAACAGCTTTTTGTAAACGTTTGTCACTCCAGCTATGCCGGACTATCTGTAGATTTGATTGACACTTATTTGCAAGTTGCAGAAGACAAGTATGGTGATGATGAAAAACTGATGAAAAAGATTAAAGGCTCTGGCTTTGAGGGTGGTATAAAATGGAACTCTCAGCGTGCCATGTATGTTTTGGATTTAGCTAACCGTAGCGAAGGAATCCAATTACTAACCCTGTCTTATTCTCAGTACAAAGATTTGGAAGATCGTAAATTGGCTATATGGAAAAAACTTCTGGAGAAAAATCCCAAGTGCCTGTGTCCGATCTCGTCAGTGAATGACGCTTTTCCCGTAGAAATTACCCGTAAAGAAGAAAACAAGAAAACGACTTACACATTCAATATAGATACGCTCTCAGGCGCGGATCCTTTGTCTGAAGAAGAAATCAAGGCTTTATTGGAAACGCAGCGTATTCCATCCGCTATCTATCGTTATTCACGTTTTCATTTGGAAGCAACTATTGAATTCTTGAAACAATATGATGTGAAAATGGAAATGGATGTTATGAGTAGCAAAGAGATTGAAGAAGCCATTGAGAAAATTAAAATGGAACTTCCGGCTGATGATAAGTCTCATTTCTCATTTGACAAAAAGGAACGTAACGATAACGACAATGATGCGACATCCGACAATGATTTGGATTCATTATGGGATATTTGGGAAAATCTCAATGAACGCGGAATTGGTGATAAGAGCGAAGAAGGTCAAGAATTACGTGATGCAATACGAGAATTTATTGATACCAATGAATTGAATGTTCGTGTTACTCGTAATAAAACAAATGAGGATTTGCTGACCGATATTGAAGACGCATTGGAAGTTGCAAAGAATAGCAATAACCGCAGTGATGCGAATTCAAGTACCATTAATTCTGATGGTGAAAATTCAAGTTCTGTTCAAGAAGCTACTCTTGAACCGGAACCAACTCCAGAACCGGAACCCGAACCGGAACCAGCCCCCGCTTATACGGGCCGTAGACGGGGTGAACATAATGATGACACTGATGAGCCGGCAGCAACCCCGCTTCGCGAACGCCGGCCTGCACGTCCCGAACGTAGAAGAAGATAACCATTTATTTAACACCACAAAAGGGGTATACTAAATACCAGCATACCCCTTTTTTAATTTGAATCACAATGAACAATAAAATACCAAGTGCCTTGTTGTTCAATGACATCCATGTATCAAAGGACAACATTCCAGAGTTTCAAAAAAATTGGGATGAAGCATTGTTTATATGCGACCAATATAAAATTGAAGACTTAATAATTGGTGGAGATTTGTGGTTATCACGTTCTTCCCAAACACTCGACACTTTAATGGCTGTTCGTCAAGCTATTATAAAAGCTATTAATTCAGGAATTACTATTACAATTGCAGAAGGAAATCATTGTAAGGTTGACCAAGAATCCATTTTAGGCTATAGCCATTTGTTCAGTGAATATCCTCACGTATATGTAGTAGACGACTATTCTATTATAAATATCAGCGATAATGTAGAGCTGTATATAATGAGTTATTTTCCAGAGAATGGAAGTTTTGTCAATCGTTTAAAAGAAATGGTCCGTACTGAATTAAACCATTCTGTTTTCAATATACTTTATATACACGAAGGCATCAACGGTGCGCTTAGTACGCCCAATGAAAAAGAACTTCCTACGAATATTTTCAGCGATTTTGATATAGTTCTTGTTGGACATTACCATAACCGTTGTACAATTAAAGGAACAAACATCGAATATATCGGTTCTTCCAGGCAGCATAATTTCGGTGAAGATGAAGAAAAAGGCTATACTATTATATATAGTGATGGTAGCCATGAGTTTGTTAAGAATCAAGTAAATGTCCGTTACAAAGTATTAGATATAAACGCCAGTCAAGTAAATTCTAAGCTGCTGGATAAGCTGGATGACATAAAGGCGGACGGAAGATACAAAATTAAAACAAGGATAAATTGTACAACTCAAGAAGCCGTAAACATTGATAAGCAGAAGCTCTTAGAAGCTGGAGCAACAAAAGTTGAAATCGTAACCGAAGAGCTAACGCTTACAGAAACAACATCTCATTCATTAGATAAAAAATTTGACAAATCCGGCATCAAGCAAGAATATACAAGTTTTTGTGCCAATAAAGGAATTTCAAATATAGAAATGGGGTTGCAATACCTCGATAAAATCAGTTAATATGTGGACATTAATACAAGTTTATGCAAAAAATCTATGTGCCTTTAAGCTATTGGATTATAAATTGTTACAAAAACATACAACACTGATTTTTGGTAACAATATGGACAATGATTCACAAGGTTCAAATGGTTCTGGAAAATCCGCTATGCTGGAAGCTATCGCTATTGGAATTACAGGAGAAACACTTCGGAAAATTAAAATGGATGAAATAATTAACGATGCAGAAAATGAAGCTATTGTTTCTCTTTTACTTTTAAACACTGCTACAGGACAGCGTTTAACCATTCAGCGTATCATTTCTCGTAAAGCGGCACAAGTTATTAAAGTTTGTGTGTGTGCAAACGAAACTGAAGATAATGAAGTATGTATAGAGCAGGCAAGTGTTGCAGATTATAACAAATTCATTTTAGAAACATTGGGGTTAACAAAAGAAGACATCTTTTCCAATTTCATTCTTTCTAAGCACAAATACCTGTCTTTTCTTTCCAGTTCAGACCGTGAAAAGAAAGAAATTATCAACCGCTTTAGCAATGGTGTAATAGTCGATGAGTCTATTATAGCATTGCAAGAGGACATGGTGCCTATTCAGGAATTATTGAAACAAGCAGAGTTGAGTGTTGCCAACCATACTGGTCGTGTAGAAACCTTGCAGGAACAAATCAATACTGCTATCACAGAATCTACGGAACGTTCTCAGAAAAAAGCGGAGCGTATAGCAAATTGGAACAAGGCTATTGCTGATAAACGAAATCATATTCGCGAACAGAACATTCTCATAAACAAAGCCAATGAGATATTGGACCAATACGATAAAACAGATAAAGTATTACAAAAATTAGAGAATGGTAAAAAGGATGCAAAAGAATGTTTTGAAATTATTTCAGAGAATTTTGCATCGCACACCTTACCGTTACCTCGGAACTTTGCTGCTATATCAATAAAAAATCAAAAAGAATTAGAGGTTGTAGCTAAAGAATATGCTGAAGTGCAAAAACAGCTCACTCAGCATGACAAAAAGATTGTTATAGCAAAAGATTCTTATGATAAATTATTGAAACAGTACGAAAAATTCCAAGAAGATTTTGATAAAAAATCTACAAAAGCTGAAGAGAAAATCAATATGTTGTTGAGTTCTGTCAATAAGTTGGAAACAGACAACAGCAGACTCAGGACACAACGTGTTCAATTGGAAGCGGACATTGCTGATCTGCAAAAACAGCTTGCAGGAGTTATTGTGTGTCCCAAATGTCAACACGAATTTACATTGGCTAATGATATTGATATAAATGACGTTAAATTAAAATTACAAGACCGCAAAGGAGAGTCACAGGATATTCTCAACAGTATCGAAACCAATGAAAGAAGTATTGCAGAAATTACGGCTGAAGGACGTAAAGCGCGTCAAGAGCAGGATCGCTTGAATAATTGTAAGATAGAATGGTCCACAAAAATTACTGAAACCTGTACGGCGTTGGACGAATTATCCCGTGGTGCCTCCAGTTTGGCCAACAAAATGCAAGCGCTCCAAAATCAAATGAATATCCTCCAAAAATCAATTGAAGAAGTACGTGTCAACCTGTTTGATGATGCTTATGCAATATTGGATGAAGCCATTCAAAGACAAGAGTCTGAAATTAAAAGGGCGGAGCTTAACATCAACAATGCCAATGGTGCTATTCAATCATACGAGGAATCCATTCACGACATTGAAAACGCTTCTGAAACGGATATGATTGAAACACTCAAAGCCAACAAGAAAAAATACGAGAAAGGGCTTACATTAGCTATTTCCCAAAAAGAAAACGTCGAACAAAAGCTAAATTCATATAAAGAGCAAGAAGCAACTTTTATCGAATTCAAGACTCATTTGGCCAACACAAAGATTGATGCTCTCAGTCACATAACGAATGAGTTTTTGGAGGCAATCGGTAGTGATATTCGTATTGCTTTTTCAGGATTCACTGTTTTAAAGAGCGGAAAAATAAGAGACAAAATTTCTATCTCTATTATTCGTGATGGTGTAGACTGTGGCTCTTTTGACAAATTCTCAGAAGGAGAAAAGGCACGGGTAAATTTGGCAAATATCTTAGCAATGCACAAACTCACTAATATCAATTGTGATGATAATAAAGGTCTGGACCTTTTGATTTTAGATGAGATATTGGAAGCAACTGATGAGCAAGGGCTTTCTAACATCTTTGATGCCCTGAATCAATTACAGATTACGTCTTTGGTGGTAAGTCATGGAAACATAGCTGAGAATTATCCGTATAAGACTGTAGTCAATAAACTTAACGGTATTTCATTTATAGATGCTTAATGAATTAAAAAATACAGGAAATGAGTCAGTAAATCAAATTACACGTGATAATGTGCTTGCTTTGGATATAGCAGAGCACTGTGGGTATTATTCAACACATGAATCAGGAACATGGAATTTCACTCAAAGAAAAAGTAAAAATGCGATTGAACATCATAAAATGTTTTATGACACATTGGTTGATTTTATCCATAAATATAATATCAAATTAATCGTTGCTGAAGATGTTTGTGTGTCAAAACACTTCATTGCAGCACGAAAGCTATCTGAATTTAGAGGAATCTTATATCTGATATGCGCCCAGCTTGGACTCCCAGAACCCAAATTCATAAACGTTAGCACAGTAAAAAAATGGGCTACCGGTGACGGAAAAGCTGATAAAAAGAAGATGATTGAGTATTGCATTAAGCGCTGGAATATTACACCAGTTGACGACAATATGGCTGATGCAACTCACATTTTCAAATATTATGTAAGAATATATAAACTTTAGACAGAAAATGAGTTACGCAAGAAACATAAGGCGTAGGCAACAAAGAGAAGGCCAGCCCCATTTAATGGTGTTGGGCAAATTGCTGGGAGATTTTTATGAATTTCTCAGCAAATGCCCCCAACCAACAGACAACGAGGTAAGAAATAACTTTATCTCCAGTAACAATAAGTGGAAGCAGTATTGTAATGTCCACAAATTGATGAACTCAGATCACTTGTTTGTGCTCAATGTTCAAGAGGCGTGGAAAAGACATACTCAGCGGCTACCGAAGGAACAACAGTAATCAGTGATGAGATAGCTGCACGGCGAAAAGCCTTATTTGATAAATACGTAACACCGTATAACCGAATGATATACAAGTTGTGTATGCGCTATACTTTTAATAATTCCGATGTGGAAGATAATTATATAGAAGTGCTTACAAACATGTATAAATATATTGAAACATATAATCCTGAGCGTTCGATACAGACATGGCTTCATATTGTGACCAAACGATGCGTGTTTGATTTGGACCAGCGCAAAAAACGTCATCAAAATATGCTAAACGATGACAACGATGTGGAAACATTCTCTTCGGATAAATCTATTATAGATTTTGATGAAGTTAGTTCTAACGCTATGGGAATAGACAATTACAAAAAGCTTTACAATGATGATATTTTAGCAGCTTTAAAACAGCTAAAGCCTCAATATCGGAATGCGCTTTTATATCAACAAGCAGGGTACAAGCTCAAAGAAATTGCAGAAATTGAATATCGGAACGGTGCCTTAGATTCTCGTAATATTGAAACTGTCAAAAGTCGATTATTCTTGGCGCGTCAACAACTTCAACAACTATTGACTCGTGATGGAAAAAGAAGAACGACTGACGAAACAGATTAAGACAATATATACGGAAATAGCCAGACGTTTGGTGGACCCCTCTTTCTCGTTTCCTGAAGGAGGGCAAGCCCAACGCCAACTATCCAAATTTATTGTTGACTTTACACAAATATGCGGTGGAGAATTTAATATTTCACGGCTTGTAGATTATTGTGTGTTTCAGCTTCATAAAAATAGAAACGCCCAATATCAACGGACATTGGCCCCAAAAGCATTTGGTCCTACAGCTCTTCAAAAATATCTATCAATGTATTCTAAGTCTAAGGTATATTCCGAAGACAAATGGTTATCTGAAGCCCAATTGACCAGAGAGTATCTGAATTCATTAGTTAACAAAAGGGAGCATCCTCAAGCTAAATATATTTATATGCCTTCTGAAGAATGCACCAAAAAACGTGGTATTAATACTGATATTGGTTTTGTCATCTGCTCCACATCTACTTTAATGTGGAGTCCGTTCTCTCCGGCATGCCAAATGTGTACGAATGTAGAGAAATGTAAACAAGAGACTGCAATCAAATATCCGGAATTATACCGAATAAGACTCGAAGAATATGGCAAAAGAAGATAACGTATTAACAGAAGATTTTTTGTTTGAATTGTATTACGCATGCTTTGCACACGATTATGTATGCAACTTAGTATGCGAACACATGCAAAAATCATATCTGCCTGATAAGGCTTTTCAAGCATTACATGAATGTTTGCGTAGATACTTCGTAGAACACAAATCTGCTCCCACGTTAAACATTATCAGCCAAATAGTGTCTATCAACAGGGAAGTGTCTGCTTTATTAGAAGATATAAAGGATTGTGCAGAAGGTGTTGAACCGGATGTTGTATTAGAGCAATTTGAAAATTATTTGAGACAAGTAAAATTTCAAAAGACTTACAAAGAGGTCGGTGAACTATATGCAAAACAAGATCGTAACAAAGCAATCAAGTTACTCCAATCATTTGCTGAATGGCAGAATAATTTTACTTTACGCCCAAACTCTTTCATTGATGTAGCAGAAACTTTTGAGTCACGCTTTAAACGTAACCGAGAAAAGCACAATCAAGAAGCAAAGCTAAAGCCTATCACCAGATTTTACATAGACGGCTTAGACGAAATGAATAGCGGGCGCGATTTACGTACACAGCTTACGTGTTTTTTGGCTCCCACAGGAGTTGGAAAAAGTCATGCTGCACGTTGGATAGGCAAATGCGCATCTCAAATAGACGGCCTCAATGTACTACACTTCCAGCTCGAAGGTTCTGAGGATGAAGTGGTAGATGCGTATTCTGCATCACTTGTATCTTGTAATTCCTACCGATATAGTACCGGAACTTTAAAAGACCGGGAGATAGAACGAATGATACAAGAAGTAAAGGCCATGTCCGGCACATTGAAAGTAAAGTCTTTTCCAAAATTTGCTAACCAGGTATCAACAATCGATATAAAAAACGGAATAACCGAATACAGAAAACTATATGGAGTATCACCGGATGTAGTGATTATCGACTCTATGGATCTATTGACGGATTCCAGCGGTAGAAAATGGTCAGAAAATGGTGAACGGCATAAACGTGTTGCTGTAGCAAATGACCTGAAGGATTTGGCAGGAGACGAAAATGTATGGATGGTTGTGACTTATCAGGCAACTATAGAAAATAGGGATTGGCTTAATGATGAGCAGAATGTATTAACAGAATACAATTGTGCGGAGGCTAAGGGGTTATCTCGGCCTATTACCCACCTTATAACGCTTAATCAAAGTACTAACGAAATGCGCGAAAATACAATGCGTTTAAATGTTGCTAAATCACGTTTCTTTAAAAAAGGAGACCCGTTCAAAATCGCTACTGATTATGAGAATGAGCGCTTCTATGATAGAGAAAGAACTTTGAATATTACCAAGGTAGCATAATATGGAACTGAGTAAAGAAGAAAAAGAGCATATAATTCAAGAACTTTCGATTGAATTGCATGCAAAGCCTGATGGCAGCGGAAAAAATTTGATTGTTCCTCAATGTCCTTACTGTGGACACGAGGGAGGGAAATACGGTATATATATAGGTAAGCCGACCGAAAGGAAAAAGCCATTCATGGCTCATTGTTTTTCATGTGGGCATTCAACTCAAACATTAGATCAGCTATTGACAGATATAGGCCGCCAGGATCTGATTGTAACGGAGACATTTGATTTAAACGGCGATAAGCATATCAATAGTTTCTCTTTTTTAGGAGATGAAGAGAAAGAAATAGATGATTCTCTTTGTATAGTAGAAATGCCAGAATATTACAAACGTACTCATTTTAACAAGTATTTAAATCAAAGGGGGTTTACAGAAGATGATTACGAATATTTCCCAGTCGGCACCACGCGTCACATGAATTTTAAATTTGATGATTATGTAATATTTCCCATTATAGATACTGGCGATGTTGTTGGTTATATTTCTCGTCATATTTGGAATAAAACAGACATTGATGAGTATAATAGGAAAGCAAGACGTAATGGAAAATTCCAAATCATGCGATATAGAAACAGTACTGAAAATGATTTTGTCAAGTTACTGTATAATTACGATACTATAATCGAAGGAGAAACCGATACCGTAATTCTTGTAGAAGGGGTATTTGATGTTATATCCCTAACCAGAAAACTAAATCTATACAATAACACGCATATAGCAATTGTTGCCACTTTTGGAAAGAAAATATCTGATATACAAATATATAAACTGCAATCAAAAAGAGTACACACAATTGTCATAGGGTACGATGGAGATGCAGTTGATGCCATAAAGAAAACAGGAGAACGGCTAAATGAATATTTTGACTGCTATATTGCTGATATAGAAGATTCAAGCCAAGATTTTGATAGTATGGACTTTTGGGAGATATACGATACGTTTGCCTTCAGGCTTAAAACATTAACAGAATATAAATTAAATAAGATTCAAATATGAGTTCTGATTTATTAGATTGGCTAAATAACAATAAGATGTGTTTCAACATCTTAGATGAGGACGTGATTGAAATCATAGGTTTCGGGAAAATGTATTATGAAGATACCGGTATGATAAAGTCTATTTTTCGTACCGATGCAGACAATAACGTTAAATTCAACACAATGGAAAATATTCAAACGCTGCAAGATGAGGGCATAAATTACATTGTGTTTCAATTTGGTGATAACTGGTATTATTATGACATCAGGAAAGATTTTGAGTTTCAAATCCTAAAATACATAGGGAAAAGAAAAGAGCAGATTCATAATCAAGAATTTGTTAATTTGGGAGTACATACCCCTTTTGAATTACTAAATGGCAGTTTCTCACTAACAGAATGGATTAAAAAAACCAAACATTTAGGTCAAAAGGCATTGGGCATTTGTGATTATAATACAATGGCAGCAACCCTTATTCTTCAAAAAGAATGCGAAGTGGCCGGAATTCAATGGATATTTGGGTATTCTCTTACATTTACTGATGGCATCGAAAAAATAGATGCCAAAATATATTGCCAATCACAGCAAGGGCTTCAAAACTTACTCAGAATACAAAAATGTATAAACGTGGATTCTGAAAACAAAATTATTGAACTGCAAGACCTTTTAAAATATGGAGCTGGCAACATAATTGTGTTCAGTAAATATTCATCATTTTGGCTGAAACAAGTTTGGGATAGCCTTGATATGTTTTTTGAGCATTTTGACGATTGTTTTTACCAATTAGATTTATCTGAATTTAAAGCAGAGCGTATTGACATTAAAGTATTAGATGCCACTAAATATTATTTCGACCATATATACTACACGGGGGAACTGCCTCCAGTATTGATATGCGACTGCTATTACCTGGATAAAGATGATGCCAAAAACAAAATTATTCTAAATAAAATAGCTGAAGGTGCTGCCCACGAACAAAGTGACGATCAATATTTCAAAGATTTGGACGAGCACTGGCAGACCATATCGTCTTTATTTGATGAAGATAAATGGGATGTGGAAGGTATATTTAATTGGGCATGTGAAAACACAGTCCAAATAGCCAATGGGGCAAAGGCCAGATATGAAACAGACCGTAATTTCATGCCGCAATATGACATGACCAATTACGAAAAATCAAAATATGCCAATCGGCATGAGATGTTTTTGAGTCTGCTTAAAGAGGGCTTCAACAAATTGGTGCCTAAAGGAAAAGAAGAAATTTACCGTAAGCAGTTAGAACATGAGATATATGTTTTAGAATCAACCAACAATGTTGATTATATGTTGGTGCAATACGATACGGTAAATTGGGCAAGAGAAAACGGCATCTTAGTAGGTTGTGGGCGTGGGTCTGCTGGCGGATGTTTAGTTTTATATCTGTTGGGTATAACCTTGATAGACCCAATAAAGTACAATTTGCTATTTGAACGCTTCCTACTTCCAGAACGTGCTGGGCTATACCCCTCTGATGTAACGGTAATAGGAGAAGATATAAATTCTAATCAATATGTCGAAGTAATGCTGGAAAATCATAAAACTTACAAAATAGATAAGGACGCCCAATTGGTTGTAAAACGCATGGGAACAGACGCACCTATTGTTGTGTATGCAGACGAGCTACAAGCTAATGATGATATTCAATTTGATAATCGAGATCTTTTATTTACTCTAAATGAAATTTAATTATGATTCCAATTTTAAGAAAAGTAGGATGGGAGCTTAATCCCAACGACAAGGTGGTTAACAAAATCTTATCCATGTGTGAGAAGAACAATGGTATGTGTCCATGCCATAATACCGGCGAAGACACCAAGTGCCCCTGTTCTGATTATAGAGAAAAAGATATGTGTCATTGTGCTTTATATGTAAAAATAGAAAAATAAGTAAATATGGAAGATATGGTTTTGACTGAAGATATGGAACTTGTTATGAACCTTGTTCAAAATACACAAGACAATGTGTTCATAACCGGTAAAGCTGGTTCTGGAAAAACTACGTTTTTAAAATACCTCATTGAACATTCTGGAAAAAAATGTATGGTAACCGCCCCAACGGGAATAGCAGCTATTAATGCTGGAGGGGTTACATTACATAGTTTGTTTGGTATTCCTTTTGGTCCCATCACCCCTTACGACCATCTTGAAAATAAATTTTCAGAATACAAGGTAGAATTGCTATTACAAATGGAGGTACTTATCATTGATGAAATTAGTATGGTACGTCCCGATATACTTGATGTCGTTGACCGTAAATTGAGGTGGGTATATGAAAGCGATGAACCGTTTGGCGGTGTGCAGATTGTTATGTTTGGAGACCTTTTCCAATTGCCTCCAGTAACAAAAAGCCAGGAGATTAAAATTTTATCTAACTTTTATGATGACTTTTTCTTTTTCAACGCTTTGGTTTTTAAACGGACAGGATTTCATGTCGTAGAACTAACAAAAATATTCAGACAAACGGATCCAAAATTTATTAATATCCTCAATAACATTCGTAACTATCAGGTTACTTCCGATGAACTGGAGATATTGAGTGAATTAAGGGATCGTCAAATTAGCAAAAACTATGATGGTGAATATATCCATATTTGTACTCATAAGGCTGAAGTTGAAAAAATAAATACAGATAAATTGGGTAAGCAAGATATAAAGACTTATGAAGCAACTATAAAAGATAAATTCCCGGAATCATCTATACCTTGTGATTTGCATTTAAAGTTACGTGTTGGCGCGAGAGTTATGTCATTAGTCAACGATACACAAAAAGGATATTACAACGGAATGTTAGGGGTTGTAAAAGAACTGAAAAACAATATTGTAACAGTCTGTATGGATAATGGTCAAACTATAAAATTCGAGCGCCACACATGGAGCAATACTCAATATATATTAAAAGAAAATGAGATTGTGAAAGAAGAAATAGGTTCATGTACTCAATTTCCCTTAACGTTGGCTTGGGCAATAACCATACACAAAAGCCAAGGGCTTACATTTGATAAAATAGCTATTCACGTATCTCGTACCTTTTGTCCGGGGCAATTATACGTAGCCCTTAGCCGGTGTAGAACTCTGGAGGGTATCATTTCGGATGCTTTCATCACTAAACGAATGATTATTCCTGAATATGCCCTGATTGATTTTGAAAGGACATATAAAGCAGAAGACAACTATTATGGTAAACGATTAAATTAATTAAATATGAAAGTCATATCAGTTAAGCACAAAACATCTTCAACAAAGGTGAAAGCCATAGATTGTTTTGTAGGCAGCGGTTATTTGCAAGGTCCTGGTGGTTCCCTTCCAGATGTAGATGTCGATTTCCAATCAGACCGTAGGCAAGAAGTAAAGGAATACATTGAACATCGGTATAATCATAACGGCAAACAGCGTGTATTCTCTGCCGGAACTTTTACAACATTAAAATTAAAGGCGGTATTAAAAGACGTAGCACGTGTACACAGGGTTCCGGTAAATATAGTTAATTATATCACAGCTATATTTGAGGATGACAATATGAGTTGGACAGACCTGTTTACAATGGCTGCTACCAATAAAAAAGTACATAGTTTTATAATGGAATATCCACAAGTAATTGAAGATATTCGTACCTTGATGGGACAGCCTCGTTCTTCTTCAGTTCATGCTTCTGCACTACTTGTGACTCCAGATTATAAAGATGGACAAGAACTTGAATGCTTTGATTTTACCCCCATCAAGAAAATAGATGGTATGCTAATTTCTGAATTTGACGGATATTCTTTAGACGAACAAGGATTGCTAAAAAATGACTGTCTCGGTATTAAGGAACTGTCAAAATTACAAGCTGTTATTAATATTTGCAATGATAAATATCATGCCGGTATAACCTTTCAGGATATAGTGCAAAGCGGATTGGACGATCCTAAAGTGTATCAATTGTTACAAAATGGCTATACTCAAAATGTCTTTCAGTTTTCCTCAAAAGGTATGACTAAATTTTTAGTTGGTATGCAGCCTGATAAAATTGAAGATCTAATCGCAGCTAATGCCTTATTCCGTCCAGCAACATTAGACTCCGGTTCAGCAAATAAATATGTGGATTGCAAGTTAGGGGATGCTGCTCCTGTGTATCTTTGGGGAACTTACAATGCCATGAAGAATACTTACGGCGTACTGTGTTACCAAGAACAGTTGGCACAGATTGCACGTGAAGTTGGAAAGTTCAGTTTAGGCGAAGGCGTTAAATTGGTGAAGCTTATATCCAAGAAAAAAGTAGACAAGATTCTTGCCTTACGAGACAAGTTTATGGCTGGAGCATTAAATAACGGGTGTCCCAAAGAAGATGCAGAAGCAATATGGCACATGTTTGAGGTTGCTGGCTCTTATCTTTTTAATAGAAGCCATGCCACTGCCTATGCAGTTACAGCTTATGCGGGTGCCTATCTGAAAGCCAATTACCCTACAGCATTTTATACTATAGCTCTTCAATGGGCAAAAGATGATGAAATACCCACATTAATGAGTGAAATGGGGTTATGCAGCAACGCTAAAATAGTGCCACCAGACATAAATGTAAGTGGTGGAACCTTTTTTACTGATTACAAAACAGACGAAATCTTTTGGTCCCTTTCTCGTATTAAAATGTTGGGGGCAAAGGCAACTGAATGGATTGTTAACGAACGAGACTTGCGTGGAGAATTTACTTCCATCGAGAACTTTATAGAAAGAATATTTAGATATAAACTGAAAAAATATCAATATTGGGATGATCCGGATAACGCAGATGAAGCAACCAAATGCCCCGTCAATGCAAAGCATATTCGCCATTTGATATTAGCCGGATGCTTTGATAAGATAGAAAACGCACAATCTGTTATAGAACGATATGCTATTTTAGAAAAAGCAGCACAATGCTTAGGGTTTAAGATTGCAGAAAAAGATATTCCAGAAGATTTAAGAGGCAAGCATTATTTCTGGAGTCAACAGCAAATTGCTGTCAGTGGCATTGGTGCCATTGATTATAAACGTATTTATGATAATTCAGAAGCAAAGCCTAAAATAAAAGGGAAAGCATCTTGGGCACTTTTAAAAAATATACAAAAAGCAGATTATGATGGGAAAAGGGTGGCTGTTTGTGCCAGTATTGTAGATATTGAAGAGAAAAAATTCAAAGACAAGAAAACAGGAGAGAATCGTATTTTTTGCAAATTATTATTACAACAAAATAATGATTTGGTGGAAATGATTATTTGGAATGATGAATGGGTTAATGTCCGGGCAATACTGTGCAAGGGCGGTCCTCTTGGAAGTGCAAAAAATAAAATGTTAATATGTTCGGCACAAGTAAGACACAGTGATTTTACAGGTGAAAACAATCTTCAATTATACAAATCTTCAATTATAGATATATTATGAAAATAGAAATAAACATGCCTATTGTCATTGCCATTGTTGGACCATCAGGAAGTGGCAAAACCACAATGGCAAACATTATGGCCGAAAACGGCATCCCAACTATTGTATCATTCACAACGCGCCCAATGAGAGATGGGGAAACAAATGGGAAAGAGCATTGGTTTGTTACTCCTGAAGATAAGCCTGACGCGTCTGAAATGATAGCCTACACTAATTTTGGAGGATATGAGTACTGGGCCACGCTACAACAAACGAAACATAAAATATGCACCTATGTTATTGACGAGAAAGGATTGATATATTTGAAAGAGAAATTTCCAGACTCGTTTATTGTATTTTCTGTATATCTTGACCGAAACATTGGTGATCGTATTGGTTGTGGAGTTGACAAAAAGCGATGTGAACGGGATTTAGACCGTACCGAAATACCATTAAAGGAATACGATTATATTATTAGAAATAACTATTCCCTTAAAGAATTTGAAGAAAAAATCAAACAACTAACATTAGACTTATTAAAATAATATGGCAACTCCGAATAATGAAAAGCCGATTATCGTAGCTTTTACTTTAGACTTTGAAACTGGCGGGTTAAACTGTCAGGATTGTGCTTGTACTCAAATTGCAATTCATGCAGTACGCATAGACATTTTTGAAACTATTGATAGATATGTAAAATATATATATCCATACAACCAACAGCCAGATAAGGGTGTATCTAAACGCAAGGTACTAAAGAGTAAATTTGATAAAGACGATGAAGTACCAATGAAATACGAGGAGAAGGCTCTAACATATTCTGCTATCACTATGGATATGTTAGAATCACTTGGTGTAGACATCAAAGTTGTTGCATCTGAAGTAATTGAATTCATCCGCAAAAATACATTATCAAAAGGACTAAACAAAAAACCTTTCTTGATAGGACAAAATATTGGGTTTGATATAGGGTTTATGCAACAATTGATGGAATATGGGGGGCAAATGAAAGAGTTTGCAAAACTAATGAGGGGAGCAACCGATTTTTATGGACACTTCCAGCCCTTATACATAGATACCATTGTTTTGGGACAATTAGCTTTATCTCATTTAGAAGATATGACAAGCTACAAGCTGGAAATAATGGCTGAAAAGTTTGGGATTGAGTTGGATGATGCTCATGACGCGGATGCGGATGTAACAGCAACCACCAACGTGGCAATGGTATGCACTAAAAGAATGCGTAACGCTTGCGGTATAGATGGTGATGGTATGGTTATGGCCAAAACCGAAAAATCACGTATTCATTTTAAAATATAATGCAATGATTACAGAGGAAGAAAAACAACAAGCTAAAATGGCAGGTTTAGAACCAGAAGTGGTCTTTAATACTCTTTCCGATAGAGTAGTGTGTGCCGTAATGACAGAGGACACTCATGAAACTATTATGGAAATATCTGGATATGATTTACAATTCAAGTTTAACCGGGATAAATTAAAGAACATTGCTGACGTGGAGAGTTTGTTGGATGGCATTAAAGATTTGTTTAGGCAAATCGTGATGAAAAATTTATTGGAAAGTAATTCTTAAAAAACAAACTTATAAAGTATTAGCTGCCTATTCTTATATAAAAACCAAGCCCAGTTGAACATATCGGCTGGGCTTTTTATAAATGCAATAGGATGGAATTAAGAAAACCAGAATCTTTAAATAAACAGGAGATTGATTTTTGCGAACTATATGTTTTAGGCTGTGATCCTTATGTTGGCAATGAAAAAAAATGCTACGAGGATGTGTTTGGCGATTCCAGTACAATAGTTAGAAAAAAAGCTAAAGAGCTGTTGAATCGGGAGGATATACAGAACTATATTGTACAGTTGAGGGCCATTGCGAATTATGAAACTGTAGATATGAAAGCTCGCCTAACAGAAAAATTACTGCAAATTGTAGATGAAACTTCCAAAGCTGTGTATACAGATAGGAGAGGAACGAAGCTTTCACCTGCACCATTACGTTCTGTGGCCGTACAAGCATCAAAAGCATTAATGGAAATGTATCCTGTTAAAGTTGCTCAAGAGAGCAAAGTTGAATTGAAAGGAGGAAACGGTGACTCAGGAATTACTTTCAATGTCATTGTTCCTCAATCTAATAATGAAAACAGTGTTGAATAAAAACAAATGGTAGGACGAAAAATCACAATTATTGCTTCCCCTCTATTAAAAGAATGGAAATTAAAAAGGTTAATAGGAAGAGATGGGGTTATTATTAACAAGATTCAAAATCAAAAGACAAAAGGTGTATGGGTACGTTTAAACACCCCATTTGCAGATGAATTAGAATGGTTTATCCCAGTTCAATCAGTGCAAATTATTTCACATTAATATGGAACAACTAAATAAAGGCATTGGGTGGCTTCAAAAGTTACTCAGTCTACAAAAAAAATATGGCTTCTTCAGTATTGTAAAAGGGTTGTTTCTTTTATTTTTAAGTGGTTACATCGTATTCTTTGCACTAAATCCCAAATATCTTTTGGATCGTATGGTTGAAATAAGTACAGAACAACATGATCAACTTGTAACCACAAGATTATCGGCAGATTCAGACATTAGGCATATTTTATCAAAAATGATATTCACAACCAATGCAGACCGCGCATGGCTTATTGAGTTTCATAATGGAAGTAAAAACTTGACTACTGGACTACCGTTCCTTTTTGGTTCCATGCGACTTGAGGAAGTCAGGGATAGTATTCAAAATGTAGATGAAGACTATGCAGATTTCAGTTTGTCAAAATATAAACTTATTTCCAAAGTTTTGGATGATGGATATTTTTATGGTGGAATAGAAGATGTTCATAAAATAGACCAGCGTCTATATTATAAATTTCAATCTAATGACATTAATGAAATTGCTTTGCTTACACTATATGATGGAGAAAAACCCGCTGGAATTATAGGACTGTCTTTCTGTAACGATAAAAAGATGGATAAACAACTGGTTGGTAAATATATAAGAAGAAGTGGAATAAAGATCGCGACATTAATATCACAAATAAAAGATTAAAACTATGGAACTAAGATTAGAACGTTTGTGGCCTAAAGAAACCTATACTGTGGGCAGGCTATATATAGATAATAAATTTTTCTGCAATACACTGGAGGATAAAGTTGTAGATAAAAACAAGAACGGAGTATTTGACAATGGCGAGAAGAAAGTTTATGGAGAATCTGCTATTCCGTATGGCAAATATAAAGTAATTTACAATTGGTCTCCCAAGTTTGGCCGTAACCTTCCCAGGCTATTAGATGTTCCTCATTTTGAAGGCATCCTTATACATAGTGGAAATACAGCAAAAGATAGTGCTGGATGTATATTAGTAGGAAATAACTCTGCTGTAGGGCGATTAAGTGAATCCAGATATACCTCAGACTGTCTCAACAAAAAGATTGAAGCAGCACAAAAAAGAGGTGAATCTATAACTATCAATATTGTATGAAACTAATAACTATAATAGGTTTTGCAATTGGCGTGCTGTTGCTCAGCTCATGTGCTGCTTCTAAAAACATTGAGCAGCAACAGTACACAGATTATTCCTGTGAATTACAACGGATTCACAAATCACTGGATTCCCTACATATAGACATTGACAAGCAATCTCAAATCACATCTGATAAATTAAGCAATTTAAAATTAGAAAACACTACAGTCTATTTATCGGTACCAGATTCATCCGGAAAACAATATCCAATTAAGCAAAGCACAACTAATATCAACAAGCAAGATACAGAACACATCACATCAACTGAAGTTTTAGCTGCATCTATATCACAAATATCATCGAAAATAGACTCTTTATACCAAACAGTTGATAAATTGAGTCAGTCCTCCGATAAAGTGACCGAACTAAGCTGGTGGGACTTAAATAAGGATAAGATTTATTGGTCAGCATTGGTTTTTATACTATCTATTATATTTTACTTGGTAATTAAAAAATAATCCCATTTTCTCCAACCAGTTGCGTGACAAATATCTATTCTTGATAAAATATTAATAAGTTATGGATCTACATATTAAAGACAGATTGCTTATTCCTTCCATTTTCCCGGAGCGTGGGAGTTTTATGGACTATAATCTAAAAAAGTCAATAGTTCGGAAAATAGCTATTTCAGACCAGGACAAGAAAGAGTATGAAATAGTAGAAAAAAAGGAAGAGAAACGAATTGAATGGAATGTTCAAAAAGACGCAGAAACCCCGTTGGCTGTGAAATTTACCAGTGAAGAACTTGATTATATGCGTAAGTCATGCGA
Source organism: Bacteroides sp. 2201st1_D9_2201SCRN_220225 (assembly GCF_040928965.1). NCBI lineage: Bacteria > Pseudomonadati > Bacteroidota > Bacteroidia > Bacteroidales > Bacteroidaceae > Bacteroides > Bacteroides sp. 2201st1_D9_2201SCRN_220225. The sequence goes on from NZ_JBCODG010000055.1 coordinate 26,193, forward strand.
AGCTATTTCAGAACAACAAATGCCGGATGAACTGTGGGCTGTAGTTGAACGTATCTATAACGAAGCACAAAATTGATTTCTTACTTCTTTACTCACACTAATAATCATATCTTCCATTTTGTAGAAGCTGGTCGTTAATTTTATGACCGGCTTCTATTATTTATATACATGTAACGTAAGCATACAGTACATTATTCTATTATTGATTGGTATATAACAAATTTGATTACACTATGAGTTTATTAAGACAAAATTTTACATTGGATTTTGTAAGATGTCTGATAGACACCTATGGCTGTCATATTAGCAAATCCTACAGAGAAATGGCAAAAGACCTAAAAGTGGTCAGTCACGCAACAGTTCAACATCACATATTGAAACTGGAAACATTGGGAGTCATCACAATTGAAAACAAGAGTAGTAAACGTCAAACTCTTCACATCTCATTGAGTAACCTTAAAGAGATGGAAAGAGTATGGCAACAGGATTGATACCTCCCAGCAATCTCAACATAGATTTCCAACCATCGTCAAAACAGTATGAAGTATGGAAATGCCTCCAACCAGAATGTCCTATTTGTGGTGGTAAAATTGAACATATAGAAAACGGAAAAGATAGAAACGGAAATGCAACATATAAACCAGTATGTACAAAATGTGGTAACGACGATATTCCACAAATCATTTTAGAGGGTGGGGCAGCAGGTGGCGGGAAAATGCTACCTTTAGATAGTAAAATATGTACGCCGACAGGGTTTAAGTATCTAAAAGACATAAAAGTAGGAGATTTTATTACAAATCCGATTACTGGAGGGGCGCAAGAGGTAGTATGGCTACATCCTTTGGAAAAACATCATTTTTATAGAATACATTTTATTGATGGCACATGTATAGATTCATCAGAAGGGCATTTATGGAATGTGCATCAAGCCGGGAAGCGTACAAAAAGGACAGATTTGAATGGAGATAAGATGAATGAGCGGGTAAAGCCTACAAAATGGATCTTTGAATGGGTGGAAAAACATAAACAAGGGTCATATAAGGGTCGTTCTTTGATAATTCCATTGACATCTCCAGTCAAGTTTGCAATAAGTACAGCAGCCGCTCGCAAAAATATAATTGAGCCCTATGTGTTGGGGGCTTTATTGGGAGACGGTTGCATATCCAAGAAATATCCTGAATTGACAACAATGGATCAAGATATTGTTGACAGGTTTACCGTATACGGTTATGATATGTCTAAAATATCAAAAAAAGCAGACAGTAAAGCTACTCAATACTATATCTATTCAGACAAACTGGCCGAAGCGATCAAGAAGTTGAACCTTACAGGATGCACATCAATTAATAAATTCATTCCCGATTTATATAAATATGCTACTGTAGAAGAACGCATTGAATTAATGCAGGGGCTTATGGATACAGATGGGTATGTTGACGACAGAGGACACATGTCTTACTCAACTATAAGCAAGCAATTAGCTGAAGATGTAGCCTTTATAGTGCGCTCTTTAGGTGGTGTAGCAACAATAAAGAAGGGTGCAGCCGGATATAAGAAGGGTGGTGAATATATTCAATGTAACGATTGTTATGATGTTCATTTTAGAACCAAAATAAACCCTGAACTTGTATCTATCCCCAGAAAAAAAGAAAGAGCCAAATATGAGTTTAATGGTAGGGCAAGCGAACTTGGAAAGCGAATCGTTGATGTAGAATATATAGGAGAACAGACAAGCAGATGTATAACTGTAGATGACCCTTCTGGTCTTTATGTAGTAGACGATTTCACTGTCACCCACAACTCCTTTCTTGGTGCCAGCTGGCTTATATCATGTTGTTTGAGATGGCCAAATATGCGTATGGTTGTAGGGCGCAAGACACTAAAAAGCCTTCGGGAAAGTACATGGAATACTATATGTATGATTGCAAAAGATTGGGGACTGAAAGAGGGGGTTAATTATAAGATAAACAATTTATCCGGAGAAATGACATTTTGGAATGACTCTAAGATAATCATGAAAGAACTTAGCTTTCAGCCAAGTGATCCATCATATTTAAGGTTTGGTTCATCTGAATTTTCCGGATGTTTCCTGGACGAATGCGGTGAGCTTGATGAGAAAGCCGTAGAAATCCTATTCAGTCGTATTCGTTGGAATATCCCCAATACCCTTGTAGTACCTAAAATGCTTATGAGTACAAACCCTTGCTTAGGATGGGTCCGTTCCAGATTCGTTTTAGATGATGATGGTAACGATGTGATATGTAAAAAGTATGAGCGGTACATTCCTTTTAGTGTTTATGATAATCCTGATTCTGAATTTCGTAGACAATACTTGAATGGCTTAATGAGGATTTCTAACAAGGCAGACAGAGAACGGTTATTGTATGGCAACTGGCAATATGTAGATGTCAACGAAATGGCCGCTTATTGGAACTTTGATGGTGCCAAGCATTTAGTGGATGGGTTACGCGAAAAAGTCTATAACCCAATGAATCCATTAATATCTGGATGGGATTTCAATGTAGCCCCATACATGAGTGAGCTGGAATTCCAGTTTGACTTTACAAACAAAAAGATATATGTACTTGAGGAAAACATTGGCAAGCCGGAAGAAAAGGAGAACAATACTCCGAAACTTGCTATTAAAATACGAGAGAAGCATCTTTCCAGACAGCATTTAGGCGGAATAATCGTAACAGGAGACCCTTCTGGTGCTGCAAGAAGCACACAAACCGAAGAGGGGGTCAATAACTATACTATTATAGTAGATAACATGAAAAACAGTGTATTGAAACCACGTATAAAACTGCTCCAGAAACAGCCGCCACAAACCACCAGGCTTGAATTTGTCAACGCTATCCTTAACGGTTTTAACGGATGGCAAGTAATGATTGATATGAGATGCAGAAAACTTACCGAGGATATGGTCTATCAACAAAAGAACTCTGATGGGACCAAGGCCAAAAAGAAAGTTTTGAACCCGAAAACAGGTGGTAAGGAAGAAAAATACGGGCATTTATCGGATATTCTCGATTATGTACTTGTGTTATTCTTAAATAATGAATGGAGACGGTTCCAAAATCAAAAGACAACAATTGAAACATATACAGCACCAGTCTATAACACTTTTGAGTATTAATTATGTATAGAAGGTTTTTAAACAAGGATGATTATTTGGGTATCATTACAGAAGATGCCTTGTTACAGCTTACCCGTGGAAAAGATATTTGTTTTGTGCAGGCAGAACAAGCCGCTGAAGCATCTATTATGGATTACCTTACTGAAAATTACGAAATTGAACGCGAACTAAATCGCGGTAAATTCATCTTTGAATATGATCGAAGAATCAGTTATCCTATAGGATGCCATTTTTACCTTGACGGGAAAATATGCGAAGTAATTCAAGCTATCAATGGCTACAAAGCCCCTTGCCCTACTTCTTATTGGCACGAAACAGAAGAAATACTTAACCTGGAAGAAATAGAACAATACAGCCAGATGAAAAACTATCGGCCTGGAGATGTGGCAAAGTTCTTAGGTCGGGCATATATATGTGACATCGCCAATGGCATAGATTTCAATGATATTCGTATCCCGGAAGTTAATGCCTGGGAAATGGTTAATACATACAAGTGGGACACCGTTCCATACAATGAATGGGAAGTTGTAGAATATGAAGGCAAATTCTTCACCTTGCTAACAACGGATAATTATGACTATTTGGTCAATCCGATGGAGTCTGACTGTTGGGGGATGATTGGAGAATATGACCCTTCACTCAATTCTTATGAATTGTCAGAACACGAATATGTAGAATATAAAGGAAAAATTTATTATCCTATTATCAATCCCAATGCTGATGTACCGGAACTGGAAAGGAATATCAGACACCATGACCCAAGAAACTACAACTTGAAACGCCACATGGTTCAACTGTCATTATACGAGTTGCACAAACTGATTTCTCCGAACAATATCAGTACTGTACGAATTGATGACTACGACCATTCTATGCAATGGTTAAAAGACGCTTCCAGATTAAAATTAAATCCTCAAATTCCGAGAAAAATTGATAACAAGAAAGAACCTCTTACTGACTGGCAGATGGCAACCTTTCAAACATCTTATGACCCATATCAAAACCCTTGGCATGTATAAAAACTTTTCATAAGGGCTACAAGCGTTGTTCTTAACCTAAATGATGCGGTGAGTAATAGTAATGCTACTCATCGCATTTTTGTTAATGCTGCTATAAATACTGAACTTGATCCTACTGATTGTGTTAAAAGTAGTGCTGATAAGGATGATTTTAATGGTGATACAAGAAAAAGTAAAACTAATGTTGTATCTTTGTATTGCAAAACAATTGATTTATGGCAGTTTATATCAAACCCAATACTTCGGTAAATTTTTACCGAAAGATTAAAAGTTAAACAATAGAACCGGCAAAAGCTGGTTCGGAAACACTAA
>NZ_JBCODG010000056.1:0-16681 GCF_040928965.1 Bacteroides sp. 2201st1_D9_2201SCRN_220225
CACGCCATAAAGATAGGGGTGGTCTTGATTTTTTCATATCCCACTGGCATATAAATCGTGATTTATATCTAAATTTGTGTCATACAACCTTAATAACTACGTATATCATGAGACACACTACTTTACTTTCCGGAATAATCTGTCTGTTATGTCTGCTGGCCGCTTGCGGTGACTCTCATTTCATGACGGATGCTTCTTACCGTTCGCGTGTGGAGCGAGACTTCCAACAGAAAAAAGCTTTGATGCCGCAAGGAGACTTATTTGCCATATTCGATACCTCTCTCAGTGATTATGAGCGTGAGGCGCTGGAATTTCTTTATGCGTATATGCCTTTGGCGGATATTGCGGATTATTCAGGGGAGTTTCATCTGATGAATGTGCGCGCTTCCCGGCAGGCTGCCGATGAAATGCCGTGGGGAAAGCGTATTCCCGAAGATATATTCCGGCATTTTGTTCTTCCGGTGCGGGTGAACAATGAGCATTTGGACAGCGCGCGTGTCGTATTCTACAAGGAATTGAAGGACCGGGTAAAAACGCTTTCCCTGCAGGATGCCATTCTGGAGGTGAACCACTGGTGTCATGAAAAAGCCATTTATACACCTTCCGATGCCCGTACAAGTTCACCGCTGGCAACGGTGCGTACCGCTTACGGCCGTTGTGGCGAGGAATCCACATTTCTGGTTGCCGCTCTCCGTTCGGTGGGCATTCCGGCGCGACAGGTATATACTCCCCGTTGGGCGCATACCGATGACAACCATGCGTGGGTAGAGGCATGGGCAGACGGAAAATGGTATTTTCTGGGAGCTTGCGAACCCGAACCGGTACTTAATCTCGGTTGGTTCAACGCGCCCGCAAGCCGGGGAATGCTGATGCATACAAAAGTATTCGGACGCTATGAGGGAGCGGAAGAGGTAATGTCCGTTACCCCTACCTATACTGAAATCAATGTGATTGGCAACTACGCACCTACTGCAAAGGCTTCCGTAACCGTAGTGGATGCCGGCGGTGTTCCTGTGGACAGTGCTTGTGTGGAATTCAAGCTATACAATTATGCGGAATTTTATACGGTAGCCACCAAATACACCTCTACCAGCGGCATTTGCGGGCTGACGGCCGGTAAAGGGGATATGTTGGTGTGGGCATCGAAAGACGGACATTTCGGCTTTGCCAGACTTTCTTTCGGCAAACAGTCGGAACTGACGGTGAAACTTGATAAAAAGGAAGGTGACGCATTTGCCATAGATATGGATATCGTACCGCCGTCGGAAACAGCCAATCTGCCTGAGGTAACCCCGGAACAGCGTGCGGAGAACGACAGAAGGCTGGCGCAGGAAGATTCTATCCGCAATGCCTATACGGCAACGTTTATGACGGAGGATGCGGCGCGTGCTTTTGCCCGCCGGTACAAGTTGGATGAGGATGCGGTTGCCGGAATATTGGTCGCTTCCCGCGGCAACCACAAGGTTATCTGCGATTTCATGACCCGCCTTCGTTCCGAAAAGTCGAAGAAGGGCGGTATCGACCTGTTGCAACGGATTTCGGCAAAAGACCTTCGGGATGTCAGGCTGGAAGTACTGATAGACCATATGTTGTCCAATGTGCGCACCGGTGCGGAGTATTTCCGCAAGTATGTACGCAATCCGCGCGTAAGTAATGAAATGCTGACTCCGTACAAGGCTTTCTTCAGGAAAGTGGTTTCAAAGGAAGATGCGGAGGCTTATGTAGCGCAACCGATGAAGCTGGTGGAGTGGGTAGCAGGGAACATCCGCGTGGATAAGCATTGCAATTTGGGAGGTGACCCCATATCTCCCGAAGGTGTGTGGAGGACACGGTTGGCAGATGCACACAGCCGCGATATTTTCTTTGTATCCATGGCGCGCAGCATGGGCATACCTGCACGTATAGACGAGGTGACGGGCAAGGTGCAACTGATGAAAGAAGAGGGTGCGCTGGATGTGGACTTGGACTGTAAGGATACTGTATTTATGGAGGAACTTGTTCCGCAGAAAGGCCGGCTGGTTGCTGAATATTCGCCTGTCAAGTCTTTGGACAATCCTAAATATTACTCTCATTTCACCCTTTCGAAAGTGACTCCGCAAGGTAGGTTGCAATTGCTGTCTTACGATGAGGGCGATCTCGATATGGGCAGCGGCACTACCTGGAGCAGCCTGTTGAAGAAAGGTACGGTGCTGGATGCCGGCGATTACCTCCTGGTAACCGGAACCCGTCTGGCAAGCGGAGGTGTGCTTTCCCGCCTCACGGAATTCAGTATCAATCCCGGACAGACCACCCGGCTTGAGTTGGTGATGCGCGAGAGTAAGGATGAGGTGCAGGTGATAGGCAGCTTCAATTCGGAATCTCTCTTTACCCCGCTTCAGGCGGAGAATTCTGAGCAAAGCCTGTTGGAGGCCTGTGGCCGGGGATATTTTGTCGTTGGAATCTTGGGAGTCAATCAGGAACCTACCAATCATGCGCTGCGTGACATTGCTGCTTTCAAGGCCGGTTTGGAGAAGTGGGGACGCAAGATGGTACTGCTTTTCCCGAATGAGGCTCAATATAAGAAATTCCGTCCGGATGAATTTCCGGGCTTGCCGTCTACCATTATCTACGGTATAGATACAAGCGGTATTGCAGCGCAGATTGCAGAAGCCATGAAATTAAGACATAAGGAAACTCTGCCGGTATTTATCATTGCTGATACATTCAACCGGGTGGTGTTTGTTTCGCAAGGCTATACGATAGGCTTGGGAGAACAGTTGATGAAAACGGTGGAAGGACTGTAACGTGGGTTATATCAAATCCGGATAGGAGATGTCAAAATACACTTGACGATTTCTTTTAGGCACGGATTACGCGGAAAACACGGATTTCACAGATTTTCTTTATTCTTTTTCTGTGAAATCCGTGTTTTCCGCGTAATCCGTGCCTAAAAAAGAAACAAATAGTAAGCGGATTTTAGTTTTGACACATATTCTATCCGGATTCTGGTACTATCTCATTCGGTTATTTGGGCGATTGTGGCTTTTACTCTTTCTTGGGTTGTCACATTCCGTTCAAATTCATTGATTTGTACGGTTGCCCCCATCGGTACCCGTTCTTTGCGGTATTGCATACGGCTTGCTACGGTTTCCCTTGCAGAGAAATGAAATTCGTGGATACCCGTTTCACGGGCAATGCGTGCGATGTTGCTCTCATTTACTCCGCAACCGGCGAGTAAGGTAATGCGTCCTGCTGCTTGCAACTGGAGTTCTTTCAATAGAGGAATGCCCGCTTCGGCGGTGGGTTGCTGACCGGAAGTCAGGATACGGTCACATCCGAGGCTGATAATATCTTCCAATGCCTTTTGCGGATTGCGGCAAACATCGAAAGCCCGGTGGAAAGTTACCGATATGTCTTGGGCAGCTTCCATAAACTGCTTCATTAGAGGAATATCCACTTCTCCATCTGCCGTCAGACAGCCTAAAACAATACCGTCTGCCCCTAAACGGCGGGCATTGTCTATGTCCTTTAGCATGATACGTTGCTCGATAGGGGAATACAGGAAATCACCGCTGCGGGGGCGGATAATGACGTGCAACCTGGTGTTTTGCAAGACTTCTCTCGCTATGACAATATCACCGTAGGAAGGGGTTGTTCCCCCTTCGGGTATCCCGGCGCACAATTCTACCCGATTGGCTCCGCCGGCTTGGGCGGCGATGCAACTCTCTACGGAGTTTGCGCAGACTTCAAATAAATACTCCTTCATGGCTTTGGTTTTTGCATTATACCGGCAAAAATAAGAAAACTCCGCAAACTCCGGAACAATATAAAATAAAAAAAGGAGCGAAGGTCCGATACCAACGCTCCTCTTATGGTTTTGATTCTCTTGTTTACTTAGCGTAACTTACTGCACGCGTTTCGCGGATAACAGTAATCTTTACCTGTCCGGGATAGGTCATTTCATCCTGTATCTTCTTGGCTATTTCGCTGGAAAGGTTTTCCGTTGCCTTATCGTCAATCTTGTCTGCACCGACGATTACGCGTAACTCGCGTCCTGCCTGGATAGCATATGTCTTCGTTACGCCCGGATAGGACATAGCCAGTTGTTCGAGGTCGTTCAAGCGTTTAATGTAAGCCTCTACGATTTCGCGGCGTGCTCCCGGACGTGCTCCGGAGATGGCATCGCATACTTGTACGATGGGAGCCAGCAGGCTGGTCATCTCCACTTCGTCATGGTGAGCGCCGATGGCATTGCAGATATCCGGTTTTTCCTTGAATTTCTCCGCCAGTTTCATACCGTAGAGTGCGTGCGGCAATTCCGGTTCTTCATCGGGCACTTTACCGATGTCGTGCAGCAATCCGGCACGTTTTGCCTTCTTGGGATTCAAACCAAGTTCGGATGCCATCACAGCACAGAGATTGGCTGTTTCGCGGGCATGTTGCAACAGGTTCTGACCGTAGGAAGAACGGTATTTCATCTTACCGATGATACGGATAAGTTCGGGATGCAGGCCATGGATACCCAGGTCTATGGTGGTGCGTTTACCGGTTTCGATGATTTCTTCTTCCACTTGCTTGCGTACTTTGGCTACTACTTCCTCGATACGTGCCGGGTGAATACGTCCGTCTGTTACCAGCTGGTGCAGCGCCAGACGGGCAATTTCGCGGCGAACAGGGTCGAAAGCTGATAATACGATAGCTTCCGGAGTGTCATCCACAACGATTTCCACACCGGTAGCTGCTTCCAGCGCACGGATATTGCGTCCTTCACGACCGATGATACGTCCTTTGATTTCGTCCGATTCGATGTGGAATACAGTAACGGAATTTTCAATGGCGGTTTCTGTTGCCACACGCTGGATAGACTGTATGACGATACGTTTGGCTTCTTTACTTGCTGTCAGTTTGGCATCATCCATAATATCATTGATATAGGATTGCGCCTGTGTCTTGGCTTCTTCCTTCAAGGATTCTACCATACGCTCTTTGGCCTCTTCGGCAGAAAGTCCTGAGATGGCTTCCAGTTTCTCGATTTCCTGGCGTTGCATGTGTTCCAGTTCCTCTTTCTTCTTGTCAACGATGGCCAATTGGGCTTCCAGGTTCTCTTTTACCGCTTCTGCTTCCAGTTTTTTGCGTTGGATTTCCTCCTGGCGTTGGTTCAGCACCAGTTCGCGTTGTTTCAACTTGTTTTCCGCTTGCTGTATCTTTTGGTTACGGAGCGATACTTCTTTCTCCAAATCGGCTTTCTTGTTCAGGAATTTTTCCTTTACTTCCAGCAACTTGTTCTTTTTAATCACTTCTGCTTCGGTCTCGGCTTCTTTGAGGATGCTGTCGTATTTGGACTTCAATCCATGCTTGAAGAACATGTACGAAGCAAATCCGCCAACGATGAAACAGGCAATGGATACTACTATTGTAACTACTGTCATTTTATTAATTTGTTTTTTAAAGTATATAAATAAAAAACACTGCATAAAAGCCCATCCGTTGCAGGACAAAACTTTTGTACAGTGCGCGACGTTATTTCTTTCATAAAAAACGGACAGAAAATCGTTTTCTTACTCTTCCCTGAAATAAGCTTCCAATACTTCCGTCAGTTCCTTTATCTTGGCTGTATAGGGCTCAGTATCATTACGGTCTTTCAACTGAAGGGTCTCCAAAGCAAATTGATAAGCCACCATAGCTATAATCCTCTCTGAAGAGATGTTCTGATAATGCTCCCGATACGCATTAATCCGGATATTTACCTGCTTGGCAGCTTCCCTTACTATCTCCTCGTCCTCGCGGTTGATGGTGAGGGGATAGGCTGCTCCTGCCATTTGCAGGTTTATCTTTATCTTATCGTTCATACATCCTCTTTCTTTTATTCATTCAACAAAGCGATGCATTTATCGACTTCACGCACTAATTTGGACAATCGCAGTTTCGTCTCTTTTACGTCACTGCCGTTAAGGCTGATTGTCGTAGCTGTTTTTAGGTTCGTGTAGTTGTTTTCCAGCTCTTTGTAATCGGCACGTACTTTCCCGCATTCTTCTTCTTTAGCTTGTAGAAGTTGCTTAAGTTCAGCATTTTCGCGTTTTAATTCATCATGCAGATAGATTAAATGCCGCAGTCTGGCTTCAAAAGTACTTACTAGCTTCTTTTCTTCGTCTGTCATTACTACACCAAAATTGTACACAAAAATACAATTAACTTGGAGATTACAAAAGCTTTTCAAGGAAAAATGTTCTGTATGCGTTAAAATAAGGGGAAAACAGGACTGTTATTAATTTATTTCATGCTGAAATTTTCTCGTCCGACAGCCGTTTCTCTTTCGTCCGACAGTTGTTGGACGAAAGAGAAACGGCTGTCGGACGAGAAGTAAACAACTGTCGGACGATTAGATTTTGGCAGGGTTGGCATTAGTCCGTAGTTGTACGGGTAATTGCTTCTTCTATCATTTGGGATAAGTTTGTGTATATGGTTGTTGAAATGTATATAAAATAATTTATTATATAATTTGGTTTATAAAATAAACTTGTTATCTTTGTATCGGAGTTCGAACCCGGAGTTGTAATAATGTATAATAAAAAACTGGATAAGACTATGGAAGATAGGAAATTGAATGAGAAAGAAAGCTTGGAGCTTATCACTCAAATGATTCGGAACACACGTCGGAATCTGGATGCCGGTAGTGGAAATATGTTTTTATTGTGGGGGTATGTTTGTGTGTTGCTGACTCTGGTTGTTTGGGCAGGGGTCGGTCTGACACAAAATTCTGCATGGATGTGGGGCTTTTGGGGAATTCCCGTTGTGGGCTATCTGCTGAGTTATATTTTTATGCGGAGAAAGGACAAGCCGGTGAGCTTGTATATAGATAAAGTATTGAATGAGCTGTGGCAGTTTATGGGAATCGTCTGTCTGGCGGTTGCGTTGATGGCCGCATACTTCCATGCTTTCGAAGTAATATTGCCTTTGTGTGCCATATTGCTTTCGTTGGGCAGTATCTTTACGGGAGTCCTCATTCGTTATACCCGGTTTTCGGGCTTGTCGAGCATGGGCGTTCTGTTGGGCTTGAGAATGTTGTTTGAGGTTTGGGATAAGTCCTCTTTTTTGCAGATATTGCCGGAGTTTGTTCTGGTGGTCATACTCGCAATGATAATACCGGGACATATTTTGAACTATAAAGCGAAGAGGGAAAACAAAAATAAGAGTAAGTGATATGTTTAAGGAATTAAACCCTTTGCTTCACAGTGAACTGAGGCTTGCCGTAATCTCGTTGCTCATCAGTGTTGAAGAAGCGGATTTTGTATATATCCGCCAGCAGACTGGTGCAACGGCCGGCAACCTCAGTGTGCAACTGGATAAACTTGCCAAAGCGGGGTATATAATTGTGACCAAGACTTTTAAGGGGAAGATGCCCTGCACGCTTTGCAAGATTACCCCGCAGGGAATAGATGCTTTTGAGGAATATGTGGAGGCGTTGAAATCGTATATAATGAAGTAGGGATGTGAACCTGTTAGTTAAGAGTCTGTTTAAATTCTCTTCGAGAAATGTTTCGGACAGAATTTAAACAGACTCCGGAATAAAAATAAGAAAATATGAAAATTTTGGTGACTTATGCCGTTCAAGGCGAATTTACGGAATTGAAATTCCCCGGTTTGATAGGGGAGGAAGAAGTGCAGGTGGGTTATCTTCGCACCGGAATAGGAAAGGTGAAATCTGCTTTTTACCTTACGGAAGCGATTAATCGTGCGCAGCCCGATTTGGTTGTCAATGTGGGTACGGCAGGAACTATCCGCCATCAGGTGGGGGATATTTTTGTATGCCGTCATTTTGTAGACCGTGATATGCAGCGGCTGAAAGGGTTTGATATGGAATGCGAGATAGACTCGGCGGCGCTGTTGGCGCAAAAAGGATATTGCCTGCATTGGCAGCGAGAAGGAGTGTGCAATACGGGTGATACTTTCCTGACGGAACTGTCGGATGTAAAGGGCGATGTGGTGGATATGGAGGCTTATGCTCAGGCATGGGTGTGCCGTACCAAGAACACGCCGTTCGTCGCCGTGAAGTATGTGACGGACATTATCGGGCAGAATTCGGTGAAGCATTGGGAAGATAAACTGGCGGATGCCCGTAAAGGACTGGGAGCGTTTTTCGAATCTATTTCAGTGTTTTGAAAGAGAGGATGTGGTAGCTTGTTCCTGCTGCAATCAGCAACAGCACTGCCTTTAGCCACCAGTAGGGGACTATGAAAAAGATGCAGTTGAGGATAGTTATCCATATCAGCGAGACCGAGATGATTTTGGCTCTTAGCGGGATGGCTTTATTTTCACGGAAGTTACGGATGTAGCTTCCCAGGTATTTATGGTGCAGCAGCCGGTTGTAAAGGCGGGGGGAACTGCGTACATAAAGGGCGGCTGTGAGCAGCAGAAACGGAGTAGTAGGCAGTAACGGCAGGAAAATGCCGATGATGCCGAGTGCCAGAGAAAGTGTACCGAACAGAATATAAAGGACTTTCATGTCGCAAAAATACATAAAAAGATGAATAATAAAATTGTTTGGGATTGTTTATTGTTCATATGTACAGGGAAATATGTTTTCTGTCTGCAACCGGAGTCTTTGTGGACATCAGGCAGCCGCGCAGTGTCGTAGTGCTCACTGTATGTATGAATAAGCGTCAATCTCGTGTGTAAATTCCAAGTTTTTTGTACTTTTGTTGCCGCATCGAGGTGACATTAGATGCACGGTTTTATAAAATGATATTTTAACCAGTGTATTAACAGTATGTACACAGTCATTAAACGAATGGAGGTTTCGGCTGCACACAGTCTGAATCTTTCTTATCAGAGTAAATGTGAGAATCTGCATGGTCACAATTGGATAATCACAGTCTATTGCCGTGCCAAAGAACTGAATGCCGACGGGATGGTGGTTGATTTCAGCCACATCAAACAGGCGGTGAAAGAAAAACTGGATCACCGGAACATCAATGAAGTCCTTCCCTTTAATCCGACAGCCGAGAATATGGCACGCTGGATATGCAACCAGATACCTGCCTGCTTTAAAGTGGAAGTGCAGGAATCCGAGTCGAATATAGCCATCTATGAGGAGGATTGACAGGAGCGCTTATGAGGAAGATTAACGAAATATTTTACAGCTTGCAAGGAGAGGGCTTTCATACGGGTACTCCGGCTGTTTTTGTACGTTTTTCCGGTTGCAACCTGAAATGTTCTTTTTGCGATACACAGCATGAAGAGGGTGTGTTAATGTCCGATGAGGAAATCTTGGCGGAAGTGGGAAAATATCCTGCGGTGACGGTGATACTGACGGGTGGAGAGCCTTCGCTCTGGATTGACCGTGAATTTGTGGACTGCCTGCACCGGATGGGGAAGTATGTCTGTATCGAAACGAACGGTACGCATTCCTTGCCGGATAATATAGACTGGGTGACTTGCTCGCCCAAGCAAGGTGCAAAATTGTGCATTTCCCGTATGGATGAGGTGAAGGTAGTGTACGAAGGACAGGATATTGCCGTATATGAATCGCTTCCTGCCGGACACTTTTTCCTGCAACCCTGTTCTTGCAGCAATACTGCGGAAACTGTGGCTTGCGTGATGCAGCATCCGAAATGGCGGCTGAGCTTGCAGACGCACAAGCTGATAGAAATAAAATAAGACCTTGTAATTTTTAAAATTTACAAGGTCTTATCGTTGCACGGGAGGAGAGGCTCGAACTCCCGACACCCGGTTTTGGAGACCGGTGCTCTACCAACTGAGCTACTCCCGTGTTTGCGGCTGCAAAGGTAATGGAAACTTTCAAATCTGCAAGTTCTTTGTTGCTTTATTTTCTTAAAAAAATAGCTTATAACATTTGTAAGTCCTGATACATAATGCGATAGGCTGCCGCTTTTTTTTCTAAAGCCAGCGGATAAGCTCTTGATGAAGAGGGCATGCGGTAGAGCCGCATAGGGCGGTCTGCGAAAATGAATTCTGTAAAATCGCCGACTTTAGGTTCTTGCAATGAGAACAGCGCACAGAGCGTGTCGGTGGCTTTTTGTCCCGTAGTGACAATCGCTTTGCACTGTGGCAGTTGGTGCAATAATACGGATATGTCGGTAGGCTGGACCACTTCGAGGTACTTATCGGATGCATTGTCTTGCAATCGCCTTACGGCAGTGGCCGTATCGAACAGGGCTATTCCTTTTTCGTTCAGGAAATCGATGATACGCTCCTTGCGGAAAGCTTTTTGGGATTTATCGGCAAAATGGTCTTTGTCATTGAAGAATAAAAGACCTGCAATACGCCACATGTCATTATTCCAGTTCGGATAGTAAAACTCCATGGACCAGCGTTTTCTTTGCGGCGGGAAACTCCCCAGCATCAGCAAACGTGCATTGCCGGGAAGGAAAGGTTCTAAAGGATGCTGTTCTATTTCCATAAGATTGATTTTGCTTATACATTAGCGGATGATAAGGCAAAGTTAATCAAAAATAGTTTTTCAGCAGCTTTCAAGCCCCAGATTACTCATTTTTTCTGTAATCCGGAAAGGGAAATCCGGATATTCGTATAAGCTGAACCGGGGTTCGGTTTTTCCTTCCGTATAGTTCCAGATAGAAGCATAGTCTTCCGTGTCCTCTCCCATGGCTTGCAGTTGTCGCAGATAGGCGGCTATGGATTTGCTTTCGACAATGTATACTGCTCCGATACTGTCTATAATAGGACTATGGCGACGTGTACCGTCGTGTTCGAAACGAAGGATACGCTTTCCTTCCGGAGTGATTCCTACCGTTTTGAAAGTCATGCTTTTTCCGATGGCAGGCAGGTTCAGCACATTCCGGTCTGTGGCGAGGAATGGCAGGCGATGTGCTTTCGTAAAACGGCGGATACAGGCGGCAGGGTCGTGTGTCCGTTCCAACAGTACGGAGAGGTTATGGGCATCTTCTTTGGTAAGTTTTCCGAATGCTTTTTCTTCCTGCTCTTCTTGTATGGAGCGGCTGTTTGGAGTGAAAACGGCATTATTTTCTTCAAATCCTTTCACCGAGAATGTGTAGTAACAGATTATGCCCAGTTTATTTAATACCTGTCGCAGGCGTGCAGTGTGCCCCCGGCGGGATGCGGCTACATTATACACCAGCTGGTTGGTGATGAGCCATCCTGCCGAGAGCAGTTTGCGAATGCCTTCCTCTGCTTCGGGAGTAACTTCCAGCGGGGTTTGGAAATGTGTCTGGATGATAAACTGACGTATGCCGACCGTGGATGCCTTTTCCTTGAATTCACGCAATATGTCCACTAATTCGTCATTGATGCGCATCGGTAGATAGGCGGGCAGGCGCGAACCGAGGCGGATGCGTTGCAATTCGGCGTATTTCTCACCTTCCGGGCGTTCCTGGTTGGCTTTTCGCTTGCGCACCGCCATACGGTAAACGGCGTCCAATATGTTGCGCAAGGTTTTGTTCTGGCTCATAAGGGCATCGCCGCCGGTAATGAGGATGTCACGCAATTGCGTGTCTTCTTCGAAATAGGTCATGAGGCGGCGCAATTTCTTGTCCCAGCTTTCTTTGGGATGCAGTTCTTCAAATTCAAAGTTGAGGCGTTTGCTTTGGAAATCGTACATACGCTGGCAGGAAGCGCAAAGTCCGCCGCAGGCTCTCCCCATGGTATCGGGGATAAGAATGGCCACCTCAGGATAGCGTCTGTGGATATTGTGACCGTCGGGCAATAACCAGCCTGCAGCATTCGGCTTGCCGGCTTCTACAATGTCTTCGCGTTCCCAGGCGCGGATTTGTCCGTAGGTCTCCACCAATTGGGGCGAGTAGAGGATATAGCTGCGTAAAGAGTCGTCGTTATAGCCGCTTCCGGTACAGTTCAATAAGGAAAGGTAGTAGGGGGTGGCGAAGAACGGCATGCCTTTTTTACGTGCACGCGACAATAAATACATGGTTTCCACGGAAAGTGAATTGCCCAGGAAACGGTTCAGTTCCGTAGGGCTTTTCACTGCCATTGCAAGGTGGAAGCGGAAATCGTTCCACCATTCGCTGACGAGCCGGAATTTTTCTTCATAGCTGATGCCTTCTGCAAAATGAAAGCGTGAAGCAGAATTCTTGCGGTTTTCTATTTTCTGTATAAGGGCATGCAGGATACGTTCTTTGTTGTATGCCCGGAGTTGTTGCACATCCTCATCCAGTCCGGAAAGCCACCGTTCACTCCAGGCTTTTACGCGTTGGAAGCCGGGTAGGGGATGTTCGGGGTGTTGCAGACGTTTGAATTGTCGGAATAAATCAATGAAAAGGTCAGTTTCGAGGTATTCTTCCAGTTTGCCGGTGAGGAAATCATAGAGTAAGGAGAGGGTTGAAACAGGCAGTTGCTTGTCCGTTGAGAGCTCATGTACTTTTTGTCCGTTATAATCAATCAGAAGTCGAATCAGCTTGCCGGCCTCACTTTCCGCTTGGGGATGTCCCGCCATATACTCCGACAGATATGTTTTGAAAGTCTGTGCATCTCCGCTTCGGGCGGCGATGCCGGTCAGTTCGGGGAGTTCGTGCCGGTAAAGTTGTTTCAGTTGTGAGGGAGTGAGTGCAAGCATTTTCTTTTGTTTCATACGCAATTCTTTTTTAGAGATTAATAATCGGTGATTGGCGCAGGATGCGCTTTCAATATTCCGTGAGGGGAAAAACGGTCTGATAAATATAACAAAAAAAGGCGGGGTATAAAAACCTCGCCTTTCGTCTTATGAAATATTTTAGATTTCTTTTTGTTTTGCTAACAAACGCTTTTCTGCCTATTTGTCAAAACTTTAGCTTATGCTTTTTCTTGTTCGTCACCTTTCTTTTTCGGTTCTTTCTTTGCCAGCATGACTATGTTGTATACATACTCTGTCATCCATTGTTCCGAGTATCCTAACCGCTCTTTGTATTGGCGGACTGTCATAGCGGTCTTGTGCACATCGTCCTTTTTCCACACGGTCTTGGTGCAAACCTCATGTACTGTTTTTTCGGTCATGCTGCGTAATGCGCCTTTGAAGATGGAAGGCATACGGAATTTCCATTGCATCAAGTTGCCCATTAACATCATCAGGTCGTTGGAGAATCCCTGATACATGAAAAGATAGGCTTGTACATCGTTCTGTGTACGGCAGTGCTTTTTTACGGATGCGTCAATCTCTTTAAAGAAGCTTTCGCTGATGCCGTAATCCTGCATCAGCATCTTGCGGGAAGCCGCTTTTTCCGCTTGTCCCAGACGTCCGCCTTGTGTGGGGATTTTGAATAAACGTTTGAAGTTGGCTACATCCGGCACAAAACGGATGTTGGTGATGCCCAGGTTGGCGGCTATCACGGACTGGAAATAGACGCGTGTCAATGAAACGAAGTCCTCCACATTTCTGGAAGAAACCTCTTCCGAATTCTTGTTGAATAGTTTGGCAAATATACCCATGATGATAATTTTTCTGATTTATGGGCGCAAAGGTAGTAAATAACTTGCTTTTTACCAGCACTCCAACTCTTTATTTCAGCTTGAAGTGAAACTTATGCCCTTCGAATACGGGTTCCACAATGTCATAGCGGATGAGTTTGGCAAGCAGATGCTCTGCAGCACGGCGTGACAGACGTGCCAGACGGCAATAACGGTTCAGTGACAACCGGTCGTTTTGTTCCAGTAAATCAAGCAGTAGCTGCTCCCGTTCGGTATATTCCATCAATTCTCCTTGAGGACTTTTGCTTTGTTGCCAGATACGCAGATGTACCGGGGTGGCAAGTATGTTCTCGTCCTTGATGCGCAGATAGGCAAGATATTTGCCGGCTTCGTCCTTGGCATATACCGGTTTACGGTCGCTTTCATCGATTTGCACCAGCAATACGCTGCGGCCTTCTACCTGATAGGTCTGTGTGCTGTAACTCACTTCCGGCCGGCAGTATAACCGGGCTGCTGCCTCTATCATATATTGTTCTTCATCGGAACGCACTCCGGCAATCTTACCATTATCCTTTACGCCGATGAGAAGCCGTCCGCCGTCCGTATTTGAAAAGGCAGAAAGCGTCTTGGCAATTTTTCGCGCATCAGATATTTCGAACTTAAAATCTTGTTGTTGGTGCTCTCCTTCGGCTATGAGAGCATGTATATATTGGGTATCAGTAAGCGTTTTCATGTCTGCAAAAATAGATAAAAAACACGTATAAGCCTTTTTAAATGCCGATTTTGCGTATTATTTCAAAAAAAATATCGTTTTTCTGCATTTATTTCAAGAAAGAATGTATTTTTGTCGGACATTATTAACGAAGTAATTAAAAAAGGATTATGAAAGAATTAGTTGAAAAAGTTGCAGAATTGTATGCAGCATTCGAAAAAGATGCAAAAGCTCAGTTGGAAAACGGTAACAAGGCAGCCGGTACTCGTGCACGTAAGGCTTCTTTGGAAATCGAAAAGACAATGAAAGAATTCCGCAAAGCATCTTTGGAAGATTCTAAAAAGTAAGAGAAAACGCAGATTTAATGCTGTGAAAGACTGCCGTTCGGCGGTCTTTTTTATTTTATGCATAATGGCTGTTTTGTATAAATAAGTCGTATTTTTATGATATTCCTCAACGATTTTAATATATTAATTGCTTGGCCTTTTGCTTTTAAATAGAAGTTTTATTATTACTTTTGGCACAGGGTATGAACGAAAATGTACTAAATAAGTTGAAGATATTGGCAGAGTCGGCAAAGTACGATGTCTCTTGCTCGTCCAGTGGCACTGTACGTTCCAACAAGGCAGGTATGCTGGGCAATACTGTGGGCGGATGGGGCATCTGCCACAGCTTTGCAGAAGACGGGCGGTGCATTTCGTTGCTGAAGGTGATGCTGACAAACTATTGCATATACGATTGCGCTTATTGCATTAACCGCCGCAGTAATGATTTGCCTCGTGCCACTCTTTCCGTCAGCGAACTTGTGGACTTGACAATGGAGTTCTACCGCCGCAATTATATTGAAGGCCTTTTTCTGAGTAGCGGAGTGGTGCGCAATCCCGATTATACGATGGAACGGCTGGTGCGTGTAGCCAAAGACCTTCGTACTATCCATCGTTTCAACGGTTATATCCATTTGAAGAGCATTCCCGGAGCCAGTCGTGAGTTGGTGAATGAGGCGGGGTTGTATGCCGACCGTCTGAGTGTCAATGTGGAAATTCCCAAAGAAGAAAACCTCAGGCTGCTTGCTCCGGAAAAAGACCATGAAAGCGTATTTGCTCCGATGCGCTATATTCAGCAAGGTGTTTTGGAGAGTGCGGAAGAACGCAGGAAATACCGCTATGCACCCCGTTTTGCCCCGGCAGGACAGAGCACGCAGATGATTGTAGGTGCTACTGCCGAGACGGACAAGGATATTCTTTTTCTTTCATCGGCTCTTTATCAGCGTCCTACGATGCGGCGCGTCTATTATTCCGGATATATCTCGGTGAACACGTACGACAAGCGTCTGCCGGCTTTGAAACAGCCGCCTTTGGTGCGTGAGAACCGGCTCTATCAGGCAGACTGGCTGCTACGTTTCTACCAGTTCAAAGTAGATGAGATTGTGGATGACGCTTATCCGGATTTGGATCTGGAGATAGACCCGAAGCTGTCGTGGGCGTTGCGGCATCCCGAACAGTTTCCCGTTGACGTCAATAAGGCGGATTATGAGATGATACTCCGTGTACCGGGTATCGGTGTGAAATCGGCTCGTCTGATAGTCGCTTCCCGCCGTTTCTCCAAATTGGGATTCTATCAACTGAAGAAGATCGGTGTGGTGATGAAGAAGGCGCAGTACTTTATTACGTGCAGCGAACTGCCAGTACGTACGGTCAATGAAATGACTCCGCAGAGAGTACGTAACTTGCTGGTGCAAAAACCCAGACAGAAATATGACGACAGGCAGCTGATTCTTGATTTTGGAGACGAAGAAAATGACTCTGTTTATATTCGATAATACATTTGAGGGATTGCTGACTTCTGTTTTTGAAGCCTATTCCCGTCGTACTTTTCCGGATGCTTTGCTGGCGGAAGGGGAGCCGCTTCCTCTGTTCTATGACGAGGCTTTTACTGTAGTATCGGATGAAGAGAAAGCGGGGAGGGTTTGGCGTGGCTTGCAGAAAAAACTTTCTGCATCCGCCTTGTCTTGTCTTACGCAGTGCTGGTTGGCGGAAGAGCCGGAAACTGCATCGCTTTTGTTCCGTTATATCCGCAAGGCAATAGATGCTTCCCGTTCCATTGAAACGAACTTTGCAGACCCTGATGTTTTGGAATTTTCGCGTATGTGGAAGCGGGTGGATTGGGAACGGATACGGATGTTGCAGTTTGTCCGTTTTCAGAAAGCAGCAGATGGTACTTATTTTGCGGCGGTAGAACCGGAGAAGAATGTACTTCCCTTGATAACCGGGCATTTTAAAGACCGTTTTGCCGACCAATGTTGGTTGATATACGACATCAAGCGTGCTTATGGTTATTATTACGATTTAAAAGAGGTGCGGAACGTTGTTTTTGGGGAAGATAGCCGGGAAGGACATCTTGTGACAGGAATACTGGATGAGAGCCTTATGGATAAGGATGAAAAGCTCTTTCAGCAACTTTGGAAAACTTATTTCAAGGCAATCTGTATCAAGGAAAGGCTGAATCCCCGCAAGCACAGGCAAGACATGCCTGTGCGATATTGGAAGTATTTGACCGAGAAGCAGACTTAGTATTTAGTTTATTACCCAGTTCTTGTTG
>NZ_JBCODG010000056.1:16834-30168 GCF_040928965.1 Bacteroides sp. 2201st1_D9_2201SCRN_220225
CTTTATCTTTGGCGAATTGTGCCAGATTGGCTATTCCCGTGGTGACTTTCACTTCGGTGTAAGGGATAGCCGGATATAGGTGTTCACGTTTCATCAAAAAACCGTATTGTTGCGGGTTGCTGATAACAGCTTTTGCTGCCAGCAAGCGGAACATATAACGTGAGGTTTCTTCTACCAGCCAAAGGTCTGCCGCCTGACTCACCATTTGCTTTTGTAACTGTGTGGAGATACGTCCCTGACCGGCATTGTAGGCAGCAGCCACGCAAAGCCAGTTATTGTATTTGGCATAGGCTTCGTTCAGATATTTACAAGCTGCTTTCGTCTCTTTTTCCACATGATAGCGTTCGTCGATGTTATTGTTTACTTCCAGACCGAACTCGCGCCCTGTACCGGGCATGAACTGCCACATTCCGGCAGCGCCGGCGGGCGATTTGGCAAGTGGGTTAAGTGCGCTTTCTATAACGGCAAGGTATTTGAAATCATCCGGTATGCCATTTGCCTTTAGTATAGGTTCTATAATAGGAAAATAACGGTTGGCACGCTTTATGGTGAGCATTGTGGTAGAATGCATATAAGTAAACGACATCAGTTCACGGTCCATGCGCTCGCGGTGGTCGTAGCGTAACAAGTCTACTTCCTGTCCGGCAAAGGCAATCTTGGCGGGTACGGTAGGAGAGGTGACGCAGTAAGGTATTTCCGATTTAACCGACTGTCTTTCAGGATTCAGTACACTGCTGCCAAGGAGAAAAGGCAGCGAAGTGCCTATGCACAAGGAGGCAGTGACTGTGAGTATCATATATCCGGACTTTCTTTTCATCTTGGTTGTTTTTGCTTTTTGGGCGTGAAGATACGAAATCAATTCTTTATCGGCAACCGTTCCCACAGCCAACGTGGAATCATTCGCCAGAAGAATACCAATAGACGATAGCGTCCGTCAATTACTGTCACTCGTTTTTTGTGTTTCAACGCCCGGACGATATATTCCGCCACTTTATCGGCATGCAT
Source organism: Bacteroides sp. 2201st1_D9_2201SCRN_220225 (assembly GCF_040928965.1). Classification (NCBI taxonomy): domain Bacteria; kingdom Pseudomonadati; phylum Bacteroidota; class Bacteroidia; order Bacteroidales; family Bacteroidaceae; genus Bacteroides; species Bacteroides sp. 2201st1_D9_2201SCRN_220225. The sequence goes on from NZ_JBCODG010000056.1 coordinate 17,840, forward strand.
CAGCATCGGATACTTGCCGTTTCGCAGTAAATCCGTTGCTACGAACCCCGGACGGATGTCGGTGAAGCGGATATTAAGATGCTGCATCCGTGCGAGTTGTGCCAAAGCATCGATGTATGTATTCTGAAACCGTTTGGTGGCGGAGTAGGCAGGTGCGACTCCCAATCCCTTGGTACCTGCTATGGAACTGATTACAGCGATATGTCCGTTTTTTGTCTTTTTGAAATAATCGAAAGCTGCGGTTACCATTCGGATAAAGCCTTCGACATTGGTACGTGCGGTATTCAGTTCTATTTCAGGTTCTAGGTTCCTGTTCTGATAACCTACGCCGGAGCTGAGGAAAAATAAATCCATGCCGCCTAATCGGTCTATCAGTTCTGTAAGGTGTAAGACGGCATTTTCCTTTGTCACATCAAGATGCTGTATCTCTATCTGTTGGGGATTGGCTTGCTGCATGCTTCGCAGGACTTCTTTGCGTCTGCCGGCAATGCCTATGCGCCAGCCTTGTTGCACGAGTATTCCGGCTACTTCCTGTCCGATGCCTGAGGTGGCTCCTATGATGATAGCTTTTTTCATGGGAAGAGATTATCCGATAATGGTTGCTACGATTTTTCTTCCTCCGCCACGGTTGCGGAATTCACAAAGATAAATGCCCTGCCAGATGCCCATATTCATCCGTCCGTTGGTGATGGGGATGGTCAGTTCTGCTCCTACAATGGTAGATTTGGCATGCGCCGGCATATCGTCGTCACCCTCGCAGGTATGTTCGTAGTAAGGCTCACGCTCCTTGACAAGGTTGTTGAAGATAGCTTCCATATCTGTCTGTACATCCGGATCGGCGTTCTCGTTGATGGTTAGTGCGGCACTTGTGTGTTTGATAAACAAGTGCAATAGTCCGGTCGGAGGCAACTGTGGCAAGTTACGTACTATTTCTTCCGTAATCAGATGGAACCCGCGTCGATGGGGGGTAAGGGTAAATTCTTTTTGTATAATCATATTTTCTATTCTTTATTCCATTGGCCGTACTTGGCAAGGAAACACTACTGTGAATGTGCTACCTTTATTTACGGTGGAGGTTACTTCGATTGTTCCGTTCATATGTTCCATGATAGACCTGCAGATAGGCAAGCCCAATCCGGCTCCCTGAATGAAAGCATCAGCTTTTTCGAACCGTTCAAATATTATGCCGAGCTTTTCCTCAGGGATTCCGCGCCCTGTGTCGGAAACGCTTATTCTTGTTTCGGACGGTGTCGTCTCGTACGAAATTTCGACATAGCCCTGTACGGTATTTTTCAGTGCGTTCGATATGAGGTTGCTCAAAACCTGCTTGATGCGCATCGGATCTTGCTTTATCAGGTTAGGAGTTGCCGGGTAGCGTTTCTTGAGCGTTACGCCTTCAGGTACGTTGGGCTGGCATTCGGTGCAACTTTCATCTATCAGGTCGGAGAGGTTGCACCAGACCGGGGACAACTCTATGTGTCCGGCTTCTATCTTCGATAAATCCAGTACATCGTTGATGATGTTCAGCAGCAATTCGTTGTTGTGGTTTATCAGGGAGATGTAATGGTTGCGTTCCTCAGCATCTTCTATATGGGGCAGGAGGCTGGAAAAGCCGATAATAGCATTCAGCGGTGTACGTATTTCGTGACTCATGTTGGCAAGAAAGGCCGATTTCAGGCGGTCTGACTCTTCGGCTTTTTCTTTGGCATCTATCAGCATGGCTTCCGTGGCTTTGAGCCGGGTAATGTCGTAGTTGATACAGATTAGTTCGATACTGTTCCGTTCGGGAGCGTAGGTTTTCACTATCAGGTTGACATGTGTCCAAGTGTAGCTGCTGTCTTCTCTGAGAACACGTACTTCTTTATTGAACTTGTCTTCCATACCTTTTGCTGCATTGTTCAGGAAACCGAGCATGGCGCGCCGGTCTTCGGGATGGATATGTCTGTACACTCCGATGATTCGGGACAGAGGAGTTCCTTCTTGTTCGCCGATATTGATGTACCAGCTGTGTTGGGCATCTCCTTGCCGGGTGAGTAAGTCGTAGTGTGCGTATCCTACTTTGGCATAGTTACCTATCAGTTCGAAGAAACTTTCGAATTCCTGTATCTTGTTGTAGGCTACGGTGGTTTCGGTCTTATCGGCATTAATCAACAGGTAGTTGGCGGGGGTGTGGTTCTCGTCGTACAGCGTGGTTACTTTAGTTACGAGGTCTATTGTACCGGTCCTGATTTGCGGATTGTAGTAAGAACCTACTTTCGAGAAGTCGTAGCGGAATGTGAAATCGGCGTCTTCATATTTTTTCAGTTTCTCTTTCATCTCTTTCGGGAAGATAGGGTTATCAAATATATTGATACCCAGCAAGTCTTCTTTTCGTTGCAGATGAAACATTTCCAATTCCTTATCGTTGAGGTCTGTCAATACTCCGTCTGTATTGTAGACTTCAATGCCTACCGGAAGATGCTTATAGATGTTGTGCAAGAGTTGTTCGCGTTGTCGCAACATCTGTGTGGCGGACGACATATAAGGAGCGTCCTGTATTTCGGCTATGCCGTAAATCTTGGTCTTTCCGTTTTCATCGGTTTTTTGCATACAGATTTTGCTGCGGACCCATGTCGGTCCTTTGACGGTATCAAGCAGATAGACGGTTTCATTCGTCTGTTGTATGTTGTCGAAGGAACGGACGGTAGTATGCGGCTGTTCCTCTCTCAGTATGCGCTTGTTGAAATTTTCAAAACTGATACAACCGCCTTCTTCCAATCCTAACAGGCTGGCGATGGGACCGTAGTATATATAATCGGCATCTTGTATATCGGCTTTCCACCAGCCTATATTGGCATTGTGCATTATTTCTGACAGCAGGTTGTAATCCTTTTCAGCGTCCATACATGGATGTTTAGGGTTGTTTATATTATATGCGCATACAAAAATAGATATAATTCGCAGAAATGGAAAGAAATAGGGAGCGGATGTTTTATTAAAAGTGGTACAATAATGATTTTGTTGAACTTATCTTTGTCTTGGCCTGCGAAACCGTGATGCCAGTTATTGATAAGAGAGCGTGAATTTGCATGCTATTTTGAAGAATGATACGGGTAATAATGAGAGTAATTACCGTAACAACAACCGGAAAAATATGGCTTTTTAATGATTCGCTTGTAATTTATTCGGAGATAAGCGGTATCTTTGTTACCGTTTACAACGCATTTACCCAACAAAACAAAAAATATATGGAAAAAGTTATTATCAATTCGTACGAGGATTTTGAAAAGCTGGTAGGTCAGCAAATCGGTGTTTCGGAGTATGTGGAACTTACGCAGGAACGCATCAATCTCTTTGCCGACGCAACGCTGGACCATCAGTGGATTCACATTGACACAGAACGTGCCAAGACCGAAAGTCCTTTTAAGAGTACCATTGCACACGGTTATCTCACCCTCTCCATGTTGCCTCATCTGTGGAATCAGATTATCGAGGTAAATAACCTGAAGATGATGATTAACTACGGAATGGATAAGATGAAGTTCGGTCAGGCTGTACTTTCCGGACAGAGCATCCGTCTGGTGGCTTCTCTGCATTCGTTGGCAAACCTGCGCGGTGTGGCAAAGGCGGAAATAAAGTTTGCCATTGAGATTCAGGGCGAGAAGAAGAAAGCGCTTGAAGGTATTGCTGTATTTTTATATTATTTCAACTGATTATGCGCAAAATGGTGTGCCCCCAATGCAAGGTGGGGGCATTTTATGTCTTGAACGGGCAGGGAGAGCGTTTGCCCGTATATGTGTCGGACAAAGGCGAGGTCGTACCGAAAGATCCGGCAGCTTCTTTAAAAGGGTATGACCTGGAAGAGGTTTACTGCTTATGCTGTTCCTGGCACGGGACTCCGAAACGTCTGGTGAAATATTGATATATACGCTCTTTCCATAAATGCCTGCACGCTGCGGCCGGATGATAGAGCAGCATGCGCGGTCCGGCATATCGCATGACTTCCTGCATCCGCTTCTTCATCTCCGGCTTGTAGCAATGTACCGGGCATAGTCTGCAAGTTGTTTTATTCTCTCCGAACGGGCAGCGCGACAGGCGCGTTCGTGCGTACTCCAGCAATTCGAGACATTGCGGGCAGAGTTCCTTGTTGCCCTCTTTCCTGCGGCAATAGAGGCGGATCATCTGTTCTACGGTGCGTTGTTCTTGGGCAATGTGTGATTGGCAGGTCTTATTCATCCATATTGCGTTTCAGGTAAACCATATCTTTCAGTTGTTTGCCCGCTTCATAAATGGGATGGTCGTAGTTATCCGTAAAGAAGTCCGGGATGCGGTGGGAATAGGTAAATCCGCAGTTCTCGTAAAATGGAATCGCCAATGGGCTGTCTCCGGTTCCTACGAGCATTGTCCGGCATCTGCCTGCATAATGCCCGAAAAGATACTGTATCAGTTTCTTCCCGTATCCCCGACGTTGGAATTGCGGATAAACGGCAATGTTCTTTATCTCAAAAACATCTTCTGCTTCGCGGGTGACGACACAGGATGCTCTGATACTGCCGTCCTCGGACAACACGAACATTTCACCGCGTTCCAGATAACGGTCTATCATGGTTTCTTGTTCATCGGCCAAAAGCAGCAGGTCGAGGTATTGTTTCTTATTATGGAGCACAGGCTGTATACTTATCATTTCATTGCTGTTTGAACGGGTTTGTATGGCAAAGATAATCCTTATGGGTATAGAACCAAACAAAACACCAGGAAATATTGTTGATTTCCAACATGGAATAGATTAATGGTTATGGATAAAATGAAGTCTTTGTTCTTTTTTTTGACGCTTTGGACATTTTTGCCACTTTTTGCAGGCTATGCTCCTGATAATGTGCAAACTGCCCTGACGAAAATGTATCCTTCCGCCAAAGGGATAGCCTGGTCGCAGGACGAGGAGTATTACGTTGCGGATTTTATGATGAACGGATTTGATACCAAGGTCTGGTTCAATACGGATGCAGAGTGGGTAATGAAGCAAACGGACTGGGAAACCCTGGATGAGGTGCCTGCCGCCGTATTCAACGCTTTTGCAGCCAGTCAGTTTTCGGACGGGGTGGTACAGAATGTTGTTTGGGTGCAATTTCCCAAATGGCAACCTATTGTAGCCATACAGGTGGGCAGGCCGAACGTGCAGATAAAATATCAGATATTGTTTACTCCGAACGGTGAAGTTCTCCGCCAGCAGAATATCACTTACGCTTACAATACGCTTGGGGCAAGTACTTTCCTGTAATCAGACGTGAGATGCCCGGCTGTCGGGTAGGCATCTCATTTCCGTCGCTTGGTATAAAAAACAAGGCTGTGTATTTTTTATACTCTCTGTTTACGCTATCTTTGCCGCAAAGAAAGACTTTATCTTATGAATCGGACTACTTTTCTGCAAGATGTTTACAGTGTTGTTGCCGCTATTCCTGAAGGATGCGTTGTAACCTACGGGCAGATTGCCAGTTTGGTAGGCAGACCTCAGTGCTCGCGTATGGTGGGGCAGGCTATGTACAACGTACCGGAGGAATTGCATTTGCCTTGTCATAGGGTTGTAAACAGCCAGGGCAGATTAGTGCCGGGTTGGACGGAGCAAAGAGTATTGTTGGAGAATGAAGGTGTCCGGTTTAAGACAAACGGCTTTGTAGATATGAAAAAGTCTCAATGGGAATTTATGAAAGAACAATAAACTAACGAATAATAATCGAAATATGAAATTTATAGGTGCACATGTATCTGCCGGCGGCGGTGTGGAGCTGGCTCCCGTCAATGCCCATGGAATAGGAGCGAATGCTTTTGCCCTGTTTACCAAGAATCAGCGTCAGTGGGTGGCGAAGCCCCTGACGCAGGAAAGTATTGCCTTGTTTAAGGAGAATTGCAGGAAATATGCTTTGGAGGCACGTTATATTCTTCCACACGACAGTTATCTGATAAATCTGGGACATCCCGAAGAAGAAGGGTTGGAGAAGAGCCGTGCGGCTTTTCTGGATGAGATGCGACGTTGTGAGGAACTGGGGCTGGAACTGTTGAATTTCCATCCGGGCAGCCATTTAAATAAGATTTCGGTTGAGGCTTGCCTGGACAGGGTTGCCGAATCGATTAATATTACCTTAGGCAAGACGCAAGGCGTAACGGCGGTCATTGAAAATACGGCAGGACAGGGCAGCAATGTAGGCAATGAGTTTTGGCAACTGAAACATATCATCGACCGTGTGGAAGACAAGTCGCGCGTAGGTGTCTGCCTTGATACGTGCCATACGTATACGGCGGGTTATGATATCGTAAATGAATACGACAAGGTTTTCGACGAATTCGATAAGACCGTTGGCTTCGGTTTTCTGCGCGCCATACACTTGAACGATTCGAAAAAAGCGTTGGGTAGCCGTGTAGACCGTCACGACAGTATCGGCAAGGGGCTTATCGGCTTGGATTTCTTCAAACGTTTTATGAAAGACGAGCGTTTTAACGATATGCCGGTGATACTCGAAACTCCGGATGAAACGCTTTGGGCGGAAGAAATCAGCATGCTGCGTAGTTTTGAATAATTGTCCGGAAATAAATGACGCGGGCTTTCGTGGATGTTATTAATTGTATCCACGAAAGTCCGCGTTATTTGTGCCCGAATTATACGATAATGAAGTTTATTCGTTTCTCGTGATGCGTTTGCTGTCTGCTACCTGCATTATTGGTTGACCTTAACGTCCTTCCACTCAAAATTAGAGATAATCTCTTTGTCGCATTGGGCATTCTTTGCCTTGATATTCAAATTCTCGAAAGTGAAATCCTTCAATTCGTATTGGTCGGACTTTCTGACGTTGAAGAATATGTCGCAGCTCAGGCTGATATTGCGCAGCGTCACGTTGTTGGCACGTGAGAGGGGGATGTCCTTGCGGCCTTTGAGGTCGAAGAACTGTGTCCACGGTTTGATGAGCAGCATGCTCTTGGCATCGCCTGTGATGTCTTCCACCAGGATATATTCGTAGTGTTGCGGCGTATCGGGACGCATCTTCAGCCACAACAGGCGCGTGGCATTGCTGATTTTGCAGCGGCGGAGAATGATGTTGCGGTTGTGTATCGACTCGCTGCCGCATGTCAGACCGCTGTGGCAGAAGCCGTACGTGCAGTCTTCTATGATAATGTTGGTGTTGCTGCCGTTATTAGGGTCCTTATCCGCCCACGGGCCTTTGCCGCCTTTCAGTGCCACGGCATCGTCGTTGACGGACATATAGCAGTTTTTCACCAGTACATTGCTGCAGACGTCAATATCGATCGCATCGCTGCTCGGTGCTTTCACCGGGGCGGCAGGAGCGAAAATATGGAGATTCAGCAGCTTTATGTTACTGCAGCGGTAGATATGCGTAGTCCAGAACGGAGAGTTCATGAGGCGTACTCCGGAGATTTGCACATCGTTACTGTTGGAGATGTAAACCAGGCGGGGACGCAACTCGTCCATATTGGTACATTTCGGGATAACCTGCCGGCGCAGCCAGAAAGATTTCCAGTACCTGTGCCCGTTGCCGTTGATTGTGCCTTTGCCGGAAATGGTAAATCCGTTTACTTTGTCGGCATTCACCAGTGCGGCGAAGTATTTCAGGCTTTGTCCTTCTATGCGGGTGTTGACAATGGCGAAGTTGCTGATGTCGTCACTTCCTTTCAGCACTGCACCTTCTTCCATGTATAGATGCGTTTTTGGCTTGAAGAAGATGGAGCCGCTGAGGAATGTTCCTTTGGGGATGATGATAACGCCGCCGCCATTCTCGGCTGCCCGGTCGATGACGGCCTGTATTTTCTCCGTTTGCAGGATTGTACTGTCGTTTGCCACACCGTAATCGGTAATGGTATACTTCTTGCCCAGTGTGTCGATGTTTACGATTTCGTTCTGTCTGAACCAGTCGGGAATAGGCGTGCCGTCGGGGAATTTCTCTTGCCCGGACATTTGCAGGCTGATAAATGCCGTAAATAGGAATGCAATGATTTTCATGGTTTCCGATAAATTTAAAATCTACTTATGAATTATGTTGCAAACATAGGAAACTTAGTGCAATGCCGGACGAAAGACGTTGATTTAAATTCTGTGTAAAATGACTTTTCAGCCTGCTTTGAACACGCATTCCACACGGTTGCCGTCGGGGTCGAGCACTACGCTTTCAAAATATCCGTCTCCCGATGTACGGGGTTCTCCGCTGATGGTATATCCGGCACTTCGCAGCTTTTCCGTCAGTTTGAGAACCTCTTCTTTGCTGTCGAGTGCAAAGGCGAAGTGGGTCAAACCGAGCCTGTTTTCCCCGATGGGAGTATTCTGTACATCGGTACGGCTCATCAGCTCCAGGTCGGCTCCGCAGTCGAAGCGGATAAAGTAGGATTCAAACCCTTTTTGAGGGTTGACGTATTTCTCATTGCTTGTACCTTTGAAGTAACGGATATAGAATTCTTTCATTTCTTCCAGACGGAAAGTCCAGATGGCGATGTGATGTATTTTCATAAGTCAATCTGTTTTTGTTTTATGCAATGCGTGTTCATCTACGGCTTCCATTGCAGGTGTAAAATGGGAAAAGGATTCCCCGAAGGGTCGGTTTCATCTCTTCCGATGAGTTGGAAGCCCATGTGCAGATAGAACCGGTGAGCTTTTTCGTTTTGCTCATTGACGTCCACCTTATAGATATGTTTTTCGTGGAGTGCGTATTGCATCAACTGCTTGCCATATCCTTTTCCCTGTTCATCGGGATGTACAAAGAGCATTTCAATGAGTTCGTCGCTCAGCCCCATAAAGGCAGCGATTTTTCCTTCCCGGTTACGGATGATGTAAAGCTCTACGGCCTGGAAATATTGGTTTCGTACCAATGGCTTGTAGAATTGTATGTTCTCTTCTGTCAGGAAATGGTGGGTACTGCGAACGGAGGCTTCCCATACGGTGAGCAGTTCGTCATAATCTTGCGGGGTGGGTCGAAGGATTTTCATCGGATACTTGTTTTGGGGTTATTAATAGTGATTACTGTTGGTATGAACCTTGGTTACCGGTTATAATCGGTTACTTCATAGAAGTTAGAAGTCTGCTTTTTGAGTGATGCTTATTCTCTTTCCGGTCACCGGATGTGTAAGCTCCAGCATTTCGGCGTGCAGATACAGGCGTTCGGCTTTCCGTCCATAGAGCTCGTCGCCTATGATGGGGCAGTGCAGTCCGAGCGGGTGGGCGGCATGCACCCGAAGCTGGTGGGTGCGTCCGGTGCGGGGATAAAAGGCGATACGGATACGGTTGTCCTTGCGCTCCAGTACTTCAAAGTCTGTTACAGCGGGCTTGCCATATCCGGTATGCACCATTTGCCGGGGGCGGTCGAGCGGGTTCGGGCATAACGGCAGTTCAACCGTTCCCGCATCTTGAGAAACGCTGCCTTGAAGCAACGCAATATAGCGTTTGCCTACACTGCGGTTTTTAAACTGCGCTTGCAGGTTTTGGTGGACCTGCTTGGTTTTTGCAACCACCAGCAGTCCCGATGTAGCCATATCCAGGCGGTGTACAATCAACGGACCGTCCGCATCGGGATACCGCTCGCGCATCATGCTGTAAACGGAAACCACATCTTCCTTGCCGGGTACGGACAACATCCCTGCCGGTTTATTAACCACCGCCAGCCATTCGTCTTCGTAGATAATGTCCAATGTTTTCTTGCCGGACTGCAACTCTTTCAGAATCGGGTTCTCGTCTACTTCAAGACCTTGCAGCATATGTCCCAATATAGGCTCGCACTTGCCTTTGCAGGCGGGATAGTAATGTCCGTGATGCCGTATTTCCGTTTTGGGGGATTCTCCCCACCAGAATTCTGCCATTGCAACAGGCTTCCACCCGTGCAGATAGGCTTGTTGCAACAGCTTGGGTGCGGCGCACTCACCGGCTCCCGCAGGCGGGGTTTTGTGTACGGTCTGCCCGAAGATGTCGCAAAGCGTTTTGACTTCTCCCCGGTAATTCAGCATCTTGAATTGTTCGAACAGTTTTTGCTGCAAGGCGGCAGAACGTTGCTTACGTTCGCTTTTCAATGCCTGTATGCCGGCTTCATAATCGGAAACCGTTTGCTGTAAGGGAGCAATCCGCTCTTTCCAGGCACGTTCTATGCGTTTGTATTCGGCTTTTTGGAACTGACTTTCGCGTATCAGGGCGCTCTCTCCCTCAGGCGTCATTGGAGCACCGTTGGGTAAAGCCGCTTCGCGTCTTCGCTCTTCCCGTTTCTCTTTGGCGCGTTTCATCTGCCGTTTGGCTTCTTCCAGCGTTTCTTGGGCAGTTTGCCGCAGGGCAGCCAGTTGTTGCATTTGCCGTTTGTATTCTTCGTCCTCTTCCAACAGGCCGATGCGCGTGTTGATTTGCGAAATCTGTTCTTCCTCTATCTTGAAGAACCCTTGCGGCTGCAACAGGTCGTAGACCGGCGGTACGAAAAACGGATGCACATTACTGCCCGCCAGTATGCCGGAGAATGCTGCCAGGTATCCTGTTTCACCCTCTTGAGTCCTTACAACCAGAACACCGAACATCTTGCCCTGAGCCAACTCTTCTTTCCACGCTTCCTGCAAACCGAGATAGGCTTGCACCTCTTTCGCTGCTGCCACGCAGAGCGGATGAGGTGTATAGCAAAAAGGGAAAGTAAATCTTTCCGGCAATGGTATGTCTGCTACGGGGGTATGGAAATGGTGCAACATGGCGAGAGGGGTTAATCGTCAATCAAATTATCATTGTCCGTATTGATAATGTAGGGAATGTTGTCATTCTCCTCGTCCGGAACGGGCAGGACATCTTCCGCATCCTTCTGTTGCGGCAAGGGATGCGGATACGCTGATTTCTTTTTCTTCTTTCCGTATTTGCGTTCCCTCTCCCAGGCAGCTTTGCGCGCCTGATACTGTTCGTATTGGTTTTCCAGATAGTTGTCGGCCATAATCTGTCGTTTATAAAGTATTCAACTTTTGCTTTTCAAATACAGAGAATCAGGGTATGCTCTGTATTATTTTCTTCATGCTGTTAAATTTTCTACGTCTCTGTGTTCCGTTTGTATAGACTCCGAAAATTTGTTTATCGCTCGGTGGGAAGTGAGAACTCCTGCCAGTCGTATTGTTGCCCGTTTCCGTCGGCTACGGCCACCCGTATGGTGACATTTCCCGTCTTTATCCGCTCGCCTGCGCTGATGGTGGCGGTGTATTTCACGCCGTTGTGAGGGGCGATTTGTTCTACCATTACAGGTGGTGAAATGTAAATGCGCTTCATACCTGTGGTTTCGGTAATCATCGGTACCACATTATATATAGTCTGTTCACCTTCGTTCATGATTTCGAAAATTACTTTGCTTTTCTCACCCGAACTGATTACGTGGTCACGGCTGTCGTCTATGAAACGGATGTTGCGTATCCTTAGGTTATCGAAGACGCTTGGAGCGGGATACGTTTCGTGCTGCGGCTTGTAGGGCTCCGTTCTTTCTATCCGGTAACCGTATGCCTCTTGTTTGGGGGCAGACACAGCATTTCCAATGGCTGCTCCGGCAATGGTTCCGATAATTGTACCGATGGCCGAACCCCGGTAACCGCCCCGCCAGCCGCCATTATTGTCGCCTATCAGACCGCCGATGGCACCGCCGACATTTCCGCCGATGGCTGCACCTGCAAATATTGCACCGGGATCGCCCGATGCCGTTTGGCTTGTGCCGCAACCCGACAGGATGAGCAACGAAGCGGTTAGCACTCCAATCTGTCTCTTCATATCGTTAAGCTTTGGTTAGTTGTACAAACTTACATAAAAACCTTGGATTTTTATGCCAGTCCAATAAAAAACAAGACCACCTCCCTCTCTTTCGCCTTATTCGTACTCTTGGTACACAATTTTTTGTTATCTTTAGGTCTCCAGTTATTAACCTATAAATTGGCTTATTATGAGACGAGTATGTGGTCTTGATGTTCACAAAGATAGCATTTATATGTGTATCTTGTATGAAAACGGTTCAAAAATCGAATCTGTTTTTGGTGTATTGACTCCTGAGCTGGATAAGTTACGTGATTTGCTTGTTTCTCATCATGTTTGTGAAGTTGCTCTTGAGAGTACAAGTATCTATTGGATTCCAATTTGGAATATTTTGTCTGTTGACTTTAGTCTGAAACTTGTCAATCCTTATTTCATCAAACAGCTTCCCGGTCGTAAAAGTGACGTCAAGGATGCTGAGTGGATAGCTACAGTTCTGCAGAAAGGTTTGATTCGTGGTAGTTACGTTCCGGATCGTATGATTCAATGTTTGCGCCAATATGAGCGTCGCAATCATGAACTCTCCAAAAACATCGTTCATGCGGAACAACGT
>NZ_JBCODG010000057.1:0-29786 GCF_040928965.1 Bacteroides sp. 2201st1_D9_2201SCRN_220225
GTGCGGGTTTCATAAAACAAAGGTAAGCAAAGATAGCTAATTTTAAAACTTACCAACCAGATATTTCCGCTGAGCCGGAATACACGGATTTCACGGAAAAAATAAAGAAAATCCGCGTTTTCCGTGTATTCCATGCCTAAAAAAATATCAAGCATCTTTCGGCATTCCTTCTTTGTTTTTTTAGCGATTCGCTGAAAATTTACCTTTTCATAATCTTTTTGAAATCCTCGGCAATCTGCTGCCCCATATTGACTATCGCGCTATCGACTTTATGTACCTCTGCCGGTGTGACCGCATCTTTGTAGCGAGCCTTGCCGAGCTTGAACTTCATATCGTCCAGAGTTCCGGATATATTCAGGCCCAGTTTGAACGGAATGGGGGATTTCAGGATGGAGATGTGATAGTCGAACTTCATATCCAGCCCTTGTGTGCCGCCTACCGCCGCTCTGTAACGGTCCATTGATATTTCGAACGGATAGACGGTTACATTTCCGTCTTTGATGCCGATGTTTACGGATATGCTGTCTATCATGTTTCTTTTCTTGTTTTTGAAGAAGAATTTTTTGGAGATTTCGGCGAAAGTCTCACCGTCCATCAGGACAAGGCTGTCTCCCTTGACATGAATGGCCGACCGCATGGTGGGGATTTTGATGTTCAGGGCGGAGTCCAGGGAAGCGGCGGCAGCCACATTGAAATCGACCGTTCCTTCGAATGAGCGCAGCATGGGGACAATCGTGTCCAGGGAAGGGGCGAAGTCTACCAGCTTCCCAATGTTGATGTTGTGTAGCCGGAAGTCGAAACCGGCAAATCCCTCTTCCGGAGATTTTGCCTGATAGACGAGGGTGGTGTTCATGTCGGAACCCATGCCTTTCATGCTGAGCTGTTTCAGGTAGACGGACTGGTTGCGGATGTCCACAGCTCCGCGGACATCGTTGAATGTGACTTTCTCGTAATAGACTTTCCTGAAATCGGTCTGCAGTTCAAAATCCAGGTTCTTGGGGATGACGAACAACTTTACTTCGGTGGAGACCGTATCGCTTTCCGCAGCCAGTGTATCCGACGGGAGCGATATCGACCGTATCAACTGGTTGCAGTCCAACTGTTCGGACGATACGTCCAATTTGGCGCGCAGAAGCTTGTGATGCCGCATGGCGCCGTACAGGTCGTGAATCGAACCGGTGGCGGTGATATCGGATTTGCCGATGCGCATGGTGGCATTGCGCAGGGTGACGACGCGGTTGTTTACCGTGACGGAAGTTTTCTGTACCTGTATGGGAAGCGCACATTCCGGGGTGCGGAACGCCATGCGGTGGAAACCGATGATGCCTTTGGGTGTCCACAGCGAATCGCGTACTTTCTCGGCTGTTATTCCGATGCCTGCTTTGTCCATTCCCAGGCGGGCGTCGCCCATGCGGCAGAACAGTGTGTCCGCTTCCAGCGCAAGCCCTATCTGCGGATTGGCAGGGTTGTGCTCTCCGGGTTGCAGCTTGAGGCGGGCGGATGATTTTCCGCAAAAGAGGTCGAGCGAATCCGACAGGGATACTCTCAACTTGTTCATCTCTATCTTGCATTCCGTCTTGGCAGGGCGCAGCGTGTCTTGGGTAGGATAGGTTCTGATTGCCGCCGTAAAGCTTTCCGTGGCTGAGTTCAGGGCAGGTGAGCGGAGCGTCATATCCTTGATTTCAACACGCCCTCCGAGCCATTCGTTGCCGGCAAAGTCCAGCGTAGCGTTGCTTGTGAACTCGAAATTCTTTTGGGTATGGCGTAGCACGAGTTTGTCCGTTCTGATTTTGCCTTGAACCTTTATCCGTCCCCAATCCTGTTTCTTGAGGGTGGACAGGCGGCAACGCAGTTTCAGGTCGGCATTCATCTTTCCCTCCATGCCGATGCCTTCCTGAAGAGGGAAAATCTGCGCCAGCGTATTCAGGTCGACAGTGGAACGGGTATGAAAGGTGATGTCCGGGTCGGTGAGCAGGTTGTCCACTTTCATATCGGCCAATATGTCGGTGTCGGCGCCTTTGAGCTGGAAGATTTTCAGGTTCAGGCAAGAGGGGGTATTCCGCATGAGGTCTATCCGGGCGGAAAAGTCGGCGTTTACCTTGTCTATGCCGTAAGGCAGCCCGGCGTATCTGGCGAAAGCATCTTTTATCCTGATGTCCAGCGTGGCAAGGGGCATCTTCTGCTTGCCGTACATGCCTTTCAGCGTGCCGATGAAACTTACTTCTCCTCCTGCCGATACTTCCGCCTTTTTCAGGATGCTCTCCGGAATCATGTGCAGTACGGTTTCCAGTGAGGGGGTGTGCAGTCCGTATTGCAAATCGACGTCGAGCGCTTGGGCTGCGGTGTCGCGGCGTACGGTTCCTTTTACTCCCAATTTCGTACCGTTGATGTCAATCATGGCATCGTGCAGGAGCAGGGAGTGCCGGGCGGTATTCAGTTCAAGGTCGGTGCGCAGGTGGGTGGCGATGCGGTTTGCCAACAACTGCCCGTCTTGCCAGAAGAGAAGGTTCTTGTTGCGGAAATCTACCGCCAGCATGGAATGGCCTTTCTTCATATTGGCTTTCAGGGTAAGGTCTGTGTCCCATAGGTTGGCGAAAATGCGTGTGTCGCGGTCGTCCATGGTTACCGTGGCGTGCTGGATGGAAATTTGCCGGATGTCGAGCTCGTTGATGTTCATGGCGTCTCCGGCAGGTGAAGAGGCGGACTGTACCGTATCCGGAACGGTGATGTCCCAGTTGGCAATGCCGTCTTTGTTTTTATAGGCATAGATGTCGGCATGTTCCAGTGCCAGGCGGTGGATGCTGATTTTCTGTTGCCGCAGGTAGTCCATGGGGTTGACCACCGCTACGGCCTTTTTGAATGATACCAGGGTGTCGGTCCGTTGCCACAGCGTGTCGCGGATGGCTTTGGAAACCAGGGTTCCGTCGGTCAGTTGCACTCCGAAGCGGGGGAATGTTGAGAAAAAGGTAAGCTCCACGCTTTTCATGTCCAGCTTGGCGTTCAGGTTGCGGTTGGCGGCTTCCAATACTATGGGAGTCAGCTTCTCGGAAGTGAATATGAAATTCAGAACTACGGCAATCAGTATGCCTGCAACGGCTGTGAGTGCTCCCAGTATGATACCGGACACTTTGAGTATTTTCTTGGTTTGGCTTTTCATTTTGTAATTCGTTCTGTAAATATTGGGCAAGGAGTGGCTTCCTTTCCTTAATCACATGCAAAGTTATAACTGTAATTTGATAAAGCCGTAAGCCGATATTGTTAAAAAATGATTAAAGGAATTTATGAATGATTTTTCCGCTATAATGAATAATTGAGTTCTTTTTTTATGTTAAAGCGTGAATAAATGCTGCTTAAATTTTATATTTGTACCGTTGGTATCCGGTTACGCTGCCTTATATATAAGGTATATCGGGATGCCTTAAGTTTAATCTAATAAATTGATGTTATGAAAAAGTACATTGCAGAAATGCTGGGAACCATGGTTCTCGTTCTTATGGGCTGCGGCACGGCAGTCAGTCTGTCGTGCACATCGGCCGACCCTAATCTGGCGGCCACGGTAATAGGTACGGCGCTTGCTTTCGGATTGTCGGTGGTGGCTATGGCCTATACTATCGGTGGCGTTTCGGGCTGCCACATTAATCCGGCGATAACGCTCGGTTGCCTGCTTTCCGGTCGTATGAGCGGAAAGGATGCCGGCATGTATATGCTGTTTCAGGTAATAGGAGCTATTTTAGGTTCTGCCGTTCTTTGGGTGCTGACTTCCAATTCGGGTGTGAGCGGAACAGGCGCCAATGCCTGCCAGGAAGGAGTTTCCGTAACGGGCGCCCTACTGGCCGAGATTGTGTTTACATTTGTGTTTGTACTGGTGGTATTGGGCACTACCGATGCCAAGAAGGGCGCCGGTAATTTTGCCGGACTTGCCATAGGTCTCTCTTTGGTACTTGTACATTTGGCCTGCATCCGTTATACCGGTACTTCGGTTAATCCGGCTCGCAGTATAGGCCCTGCGCTCTTTCAGGGTGGAGAGGCTTTGAGCCAGTTGTGGATTTTCATTGTAGGCCCGTTTATCGGTGCGGTGCTGAGTGCCGGGGCATGGAAGATAGTTGCCGGCGGAAAGGAATGAGCCGGTGCCTGGCCTGAACCGGGCCGGTGATATTTGAAGAGGATATTTAAGGAGGATGTTTCCCGACTGCGGCAGAACGCAGTGCTTGGGGAACATCCTCTGTTTTTTTCTTACTCTTTCGACTGATGTACGGTGAGTTGCGGGAACGGGAATCCGATACCTTCTTCATTGAATGTCTGGTAGACAATTTCGTTGATATCGTACAGTACATTCCAGTAGTCGGCGCTCTTTACCCATACGCGTACCGTGATGTCGACGCTGCTTGCGCTCAGTGAACCTAAGACGATGAGGGGGGCGGGGGTGTCCAATATGCGGCTGTCTGCATTGATGATGCGTTGCAGCACGGCTCTTACTCTCTTCACATCCTCGCCGTACTCTACGCCGAACACCCATTCGACACGGCGCTTGTCCTGCTTGCTGTAATTGGTGACAGCATTGCCGCTGAGGCTTCCGTTGGGCACATAAATCATACGGTTGTCGAGGGTGGACAGTATGGTATGGAAAATCTGTATTTCCTTTATCGTGCCGCTTACTCCCGGTCCGTCTATGTAGTCGCCTACCTTGAACGGCTTGAAAATAAGTATAATCAGTCCGCCGGCAAAGTTGGACAGGTTTCCGGAAAGCGCCATACCCACAGCCACACCTGCGGATGCAAGCAGCGCCGCAAAGCTGGTGGTTTCCACACCGAGCTTGCCGATGATGGCAAAGGCAAGAATCATATTCAGCAGAATCTTTATCAGGCTCTTCAGGAAGGTCTGCACGCTGGTTTCAATCTTCCGCTTTTCGAGTATTCTGGCTACCAACGCGCTTATCTGCCTGATGATGAAACGTCCGATTACATAGATTAAAATGGCGATTAATATGTCCTTGCCGGCATCCATTCCAAAATCTATCAGTTTTTCCAATGCCTGTTCGAGTTTCCCACCGGTGGCGGGAGTGTTCAATAAAAGTAAATTCATTTCTTTTTCGCAATAAATAAAATAATATTATAAAATAGGTGTATATTCAGCATGCAAAGATAATCAAAATCCGGGCGGTTGTGGCGTATGAAATATATAATGCGTATTATTTCCTAAATAGAATTAAAACATTAATTTTGCCGAATATTACACTCTAACTTAAATAAATTAATAAAAAATGAACGTATGAAAAAAGTATTAACTTTATTCGGATTGCTTTTTGTGCTGTTGGGTAGTGCCCATGCACAGAAAGGAAAACAGGCGATAGGTTTTGGCCTGAGTTACGGAACGGAAATCGAAAGTATCGGGTTGGGTATCAAGTATCAGTACAATATTACCAATCCTATCCGTATAGAGCCGTCTTTCAACTATTTCTTCGAGAATGACAATGTAAGCATGCTGGATTTGAACGTGAATTTTCACTATCTGTTTCCGGTGGCCAAGAGCGTTAAGCTTTATCCGTTGTTCGGTTTGACATTGTCCAACTGGATGTTCGACATGCACGACTTTGATATTGATATGGACGAAGGCCATGTGCATATCGACGATAACGGCAATCATAACGAATGCCGGTTCGGTGTAAATCTGGGAGCGGGAGCGGAATTTGCACTGCCTCGTAACTGGGCGATGAATTTTGAGTTCAGATACCAGCTGGTAAGCGATTTCGACCAGGGGGTTATCAATATAGGAGCTGCATACAGATTCTAAGGGAGCAGCGTATATTTTCGGGCACGGAAAACACGGATTACACGGAATTCACGGAAGAAGAATAAAGAAAATCCGTGTTTTCCGTGTAATTTGTATTTCCGTGCCTGAAAAAAATCAAGTGCATTTTGCACGACCTCTTATAATGTTAAAGAGAGAGTCTAATGCCGGGCTCGGGTTTGCTTAGGAGCGTGCCCTGATTTTATCCGCGAACTTTTTCCAGCCTTCGGCCGTTTTGTAGGCTTCGACGGCTTGTGCGGGTACGGAAATGCTTGTTATGGTTTCCGGAAATCCGTACCATTCGCCCTCGGAGGTGGCAGGCGGTGTGAGGGCTTCTACAATGACCTCTTTTATGCCTGTGTTGTCGAAAGCGGAAAAGTCGATGCGGGTGACACGGGCGGGAATGGTCAGTGTATGTACCTTTGGGTTGCCGGTTATCAGGCCTTGCCCCAGGATGCTTATGCTTTGAGGAATTTCAAAGCGGGCAAGGTTGGGGCAGCCTACAAGGTAGTGCTCTTTGATTACGGCATCCGGATGGTTGCTTGAGGCAGGACCGTATGCGGATACTTCCGTCAGGTTGGGGCATAGGTAGAAGGCACGTGCTTCTATGGTGGAGATGCTGTTGGGAAGTTGTACAGTGGTGATGCCGCTTCCCCGGAATGCTTCCATACCGATATGTGTGACGCTTTGGGGGATTACTGCGGATTTCAGATGTTCCGTCATCATGAATGCTTGTGTTCCGATGGCTGTGAGTGCAGACGGTAGTAATACTTCTTCTACTCCGGAGCATGCGAAAGCGCTTTCGGGAATCCGGGTGATTTGGGTGTGCGAGAGGTCGACCCGTTTCAGCCGGTCGCAGTAGTAGAACAAATCCGGCGCAAGCTGCTGCAAGGTGGACGGGAATACGATTTCCTGTATGCCGGAGTTGAAGAAGGCCATTTCGCCGATAGAAGTCAGTCCCTCGTTCATCACGACTCTGGTGATTTGCCTGTTCTGCATAAAGGCTTCCGGTGCAATGGCTGTTACGTGTGGGGGAAGGGTGATTTCGCTGTATCCTTTATATATTTCTGTCAGTACGCCTTCCTGTACGCGGATGGGAGCAATGCTGACGGTGAAGGTTGCCTGACGGTCTTCTATGCCGATGGTCAGTACCAGCCGGTCTGCCGGAGCATCGGAAGAAAAGCCGCTGACTTGTTCCGGAGTTATAGTGACGGGATATTCTTTGCCGTTACTATATACGCCGGTCAGCAGGAGTCCGTCCAAATTGAGTGGTTCTCCCAAAGTATATGCTATTTTATGAGGCGGCTGTGCAATGGACAGCCCGATGAGTGTTCCTTTGTCTTCCGGCTGCTCTTCTCCGGGGGTGAGGGCGGAAGTCAGGCGGATTTCAAGCTGTATGTTTTTTCCGGCATCTATCGTTTTCCCGACGGACCATATACGGTAGTTGTCCGGACCGCCGCCTTCCTGTACGACAAATGTCAGGAAGCGCTGCGATTGTCCGGAGAACCATACTTCGCCGGGCAGCGTGAACAGGGCGATACCCTGCGCATTGGCGGTTGCGCCGGCAGTGGGAGGCGTGAGGTTATCTTGCTCGAATGCCTTGTAGTCTTTTTCGTCATACATCTTTACGGGAATGCCGGGCATCGCTTTTCCGTTTTCGTCATAAACGGTTACGCTTACACGGCTTTCTTTTCCTGTGTGCTGTTCCTTTTCGCATGCTATCGTCAGGAAGACCGCACATACTAAAAAAATAATCTTATTCTTCATATTCTTACACATTTTTAATCGTTGTTCCGGTTGCAAAGATAGTGAATACGGCTCTTCCGGGAGTTACGATTTGAATGTGTAAATCTAACAGGTATGTTTTTATGCTACTGTTTTACAGTGTATTATGAAATGAGGCTTTGTTTTTTTCTAACACGGCTCTGACATCTATCCGAAAAGGGATAAGAACAGGTCGGTATGGGGCGTTCCGGCTGCTTTGATGCGCGACTTCAACCGGGATTTTCGGGCATATATGTTTGCCACGCTCTCTTTCGTGAACAAGCTGATTACCTGCGGGGAGAATCCGGTGAAGATGTAGCAGAGCAGGCGGATGTCATTTTCTTTCATTGCCGGAAAGTCCTGCCGGAGTTTCTGCATGACGTTGTCATGGCAGGTATCTGCCATTTGTTCGAGTTCCCGGAGCATTTCACTGTTTTCCGAGAAGTCGGTGATTATCCGTTTTACTTCCTGAAACATGGCTGCCTGTTGCGATGATGTATTCTCGCGTTCGTAATAGGTTTTTCCGAGTTTGTCGAGGATGTCGAAGCGGGAAGCAACCAGGCTTTTCAGCCGTTTTTCCGTGTTCTGCCGTCCTTCCAGTTGCCGGGTGAGCGCCCGGTATTCGGCACGGGCCTCTTCCGCCAGCAGCAGGTAGCGGTCGTTGCGTTCGCGCTGGATGCGCAGGCGCTGGCGGATGATATAAACGGCTATTCCGGCGAGGATGAATATGCCGCAGATAACGGTGGTTTCCCAGAAGATGCGGTTCTTCATCCGGTATTCGGCAAAGGCGGATTGTTCCTGGAAATACTCTTTCTCCGTTATACCGGCGGAGACCTGCATGGTGGAGCGGGTGAGGGAGTCCGTGAGGTAGATATAGCGGTGTATATGGTCGGTCGCTTTCCGGAAGTTTCCGGAGAGGGCCTCTATCCGGTAGGCTGTGTATTGCAGTTCGGCCAGGTCGAGCACGTCATTGTCTTGCGCCTCTGCCAGTTGCAGGTAGTGGCGCGCGCTGTCCGTACGGTGTTTGAGAAGCTGGACGTCTATCATGGTGTGGGGGCCGTAGCGGGATGCCTTGCGTGCCGACTGTTCGATGCGTAACAGCAGGTCCTGGGGGATTTGTTTTCTGCCCGATTTTACATAAAGGGAGGCAAGGTTGCTGAGGGCTGCTCCGGCAAGACGTTCGTCTGTCTGTTCGTCGGCCAGGTCGAGGGCAGCCGAATACAGCCTGATGGCACGTTCCAAATCTTTCTGGCGGTAGGATGAGGCTGCCATATCAAGCGTGGCTTCCGTTTCCTTACGAAGACTGTCGGATACTTGAAAATTTTCTCTGGCCTGCTTGAAGTAGTGGTAGGCGCGGACGTAATTCATCTGTCCGTAGTATATACTGCCGATGCGTTCGTAGAGAAGCCCTTTATTGTAAGGGTCTTGCCGGCTTTGCAGCTGCTCTTCGATTTGCAGGAAGATGCGCAAAGCTCCGGATTTATCGCCGGCATCGGTCAGCAGGCTGTCCGCGAACTCAAGGCTGGGGAGCGGTTTACGTTCATGGCATCCCGCCAGCGACAGGAGCATACATATAATAGGTATGATAAGGCGTTTCATGCCGTGAATGTAGTGATAAAAGATGTTTTGCACAAGTGAAAGGCGGGAAATGAGGAGCTTTGCGTGAATTTCCTGCATTTCTTTTTTTAGGCTTCGCGGAACTTCCTATCTTTGCACTTCTAAATGTAGATAAAACCGTAACACTTTGGAATGGCTATATAGTTTGTTTGTCGAACACTCCGCTTTGCAGGCGGTGGTGGTGCTCTCGCTGATTTCCGCTATCGGATTAGGGTTGGGGAAAATACATATTTGCGGTATTTCCCTCGGCGTGACGTTTGTTTTCTTTGCCGGTATTCTTGCCGGACATTTCGGACTGTCCATCGACCCGCAGATGCTGAACTATGCGGAAAGTTTCGGACTGATAATTTTTGTGTATGCACTGGGACTGCAGGTGGGGCCGGGCTTTTTCAGCTCTTTCCGCAAGGGCGGGGTACAGTTGAATATGCTGGCGCTGGGAGTAGTGCTCCTCGGTACGCTGATGACCGTATTGGGCAGTTATACCCTGAATATTTCGTTGCCGGACATGGTGGGCATCCTCTGCGGCGCTACCACCAATACGCCGGCGCTGGGTGCGGCACAGCAGACATTGAAGCAAATGGGGCTGGAAGCCAGTACGCCGGCTTTGGGATGTGCCGTGGCATATCCGCTGGGGGTAGTGGGCGTTATTTTTGCCGTGCTGATAATACGCAAGGCGTTGGCGCGTAAGGAAGATCTGGAGTTGAAAGAGAAGGACGATGCGAACAAAACTTACATTGCGGCGTTTCAAGTACACAATCCGGCCATCTTCGATAAAAGCATCAAGGAGATAGGCGGCTTGAATTATCCGAAGTTCGTAATCTCCCGTCTGTGGCGGGACGGCAATGTAAGCATCCCCACTTCCGAGAAGATAATCAGGGAAGGAGACCGCTTGCTGGTGGTGACTTCGGAGAAGTATGCTCCGGCACTGACCGTACTGTTCGGTGAACAGGAACATACCGACTGGAACAAAGAGGATATAGACTGGAATGCCATAGACAGCCAGCTCATCTCGCAGCGTATCGTGGTGACACGTCCCGAACTGAACGGAAAGAAACTGGGGGCGCTGCACCTGCGCAATCATTACGGCATCAACATCAGCCGTGTGTACCGTAGCGGCGTGCAGTTGCTTGCCACCGCGGAACTGACCTTGCAGTTGGGCGACCGTCTGACAGTGGTAGGTGAGGCTGCCGCCATCCAGAATGTGGAAAAAGTATTGGGAAATGCCATCAAGAGCCTGAAAGAACCGAATCTGGTAGCGGTGTTTATCGGTATCATCCTGGGTCTGGCTTTGGGTGCGATTCCCATTTCCCTGCCGGGCATCAGTGCTCCGGTGAAGCTGGGACTTGCCGGCGGACCGATTATCGTAGGTATCCTGATTGGTACGTTCGGGCCGAGAATGCACATGATAACCTACACCACACGAAGCGCCAACCTGATGCTCCGTGCATTGGGACTGTCGCTCTACCTGGCTTGTCTGGGACTGGATGCCGGAGCGCATTTCTTTGATACGGTGTTCCGTCCGGAAGGTCTGCTGTGGATTGCTGCAGGGTTCGTGCTGACCGTTGTTCCGGTGCTGATAGTGGGAGTGGTTGCCTTTAAATGGATGAAGGTGGACTTCGGCTCCATGGCAGGTATGCTGTGCGGAAGCATGGCCAACCCGATGGCGCTGAATTATGCCAACGACACCATTCCGGGCGATAATCCGTCGGTGGCTTATGCAACGGTGTATCCGATGTGTATGTTCCTGCGGGTAATCATAGCGCAGGTGCTGCTGATGTTCCTGTTGAATTGAGAGCTGAGAATTGAAAATTGAGAAATGACAGAGAGGGCTTAATTGCTGATAATTGAATATATATCATAAATCTAAAATCATAAATCGTATCATGGGAACTATTACTCCGGAAAGTATAGTCAACGACTTACGCTATTTGCAACTGTTGTCGCGCAGTTTTCCTACCATCGCCGATGCCAGTACGGAAATTATCAATCTGGAAGCTATTCTGAATCTGCCTAAAGGTACGGAACACTTCCTTACGGATATTCATGGAGAGTATGAGGCTTTTCAGCATGTATTGAAGAATGCTTCGGGTGCGGTAAAGCGGAAGGTGAATGAAATCTTCGGGCATACGCTGCGCGAAAGCGAAAAGAAGGAAATCTGTACGCTGATTTATTATCCGGAAGAGAAGTTGCAGTTGATAAAGGAACAGGAAACGGATCTGGACGACTGGTATCTCATCACCCTGAACCAATTGGTGAAAGTCTGCCAGAACGTATCTTCCAAATACACACGCTCGAAAGTGCGTAAAGCCTTGCCGGCGGAGTTCTCCTATATCATTCAGGAGTTGCTGCACGAGTCCAGCGTAGAACCTAACAAGCATGCGTATATCAACGTCATTATCAGTACGATTATCTCGACCAAGCGTGCGGATGACTTTATCATTGCCATGTGCAAGCTTATCCAACGGCTTACAATCGACTCGCTGCACATCGTGGGCGATATCTACGACCGTGGTCCGGGTGCACATATCATCATGGATACGCTTTGCGACTACCATAATTTCGACATTCAGTGGGGCAACCATGATATACTGTGGATGGGTGCCGCATCGGGCAATGACGCCTGCATAGCGAACGTTATCCGTATGTCCATGCGCTATGCCAACCTGGCGACACTGGAAGACGGCTACGGCATCAACCTGCTGCCGTTGGCTACCTTCGCAATGGATACCTATGCGGATGATCCTTGCACTATCTTTGCTCCGAAGATGAACTTTGCCGATGCCAATTACAACGAAAAGACACTGCGGCTGATTACGCAGATGCACAAGGCGATTACGATAATCCAGTTCAAACTGGAAGCGGAGATTATAAACCGGCGTCCGGAGTTTGACATGGACAACCGGAAACTGCTGCACAAGATTGACTTTGAACGGGGCGTATTTGTGTACGAAGGCAAAGAATACGAACTGCGCGATGCCAATTTCCCGACTATTGACCCTGCCGACCCGTATCGCCTGACGGATGAAGAAAGGGAGCTGGTTGAAAAGATTCATGCTTCGTTCATGAACAGCGAGAAACTGAAGAAGCATATGCGTTGCCTGTTTACGTACGGCGGCATGTATCTGGTGTGCAACAGCAACCTGCTTTATCACGCATCCGTGCCCCTGAATGAGGACGGAAGTTTCAAGCATGTACGTATCGGCAAGAAAGAGTACTGGGGACATAAACTGCTGCAAAAGACCGACCAGCTTATCCGTACCGCCTACTTTGACGAAGATGGTTCGGAGGAGAAGAATTTTGCGTTGGATTATATGTGGTATATGTGGTGCGGCCCGGATGCGCCCTCTTTCGACAAGGATAAGATGGCTACTTTCGAGCGTTACTTCATAGCCGACAAGGCATTGCATAAAGAGAATAAAGGTTATTACTACACGCTTCGCAACCGTGCGGATATTTGCGACAATATCCTGGCGGAGTTCGGGGTGGAGCCGGGACCTCATTCGCATATCATCAACGGACATGTGCCGGTGAAGACGATTAAAGGCGAGCGCCCCATAAAGGCTGATGGAAAGTTACTGGTGATTGACGGTGGTTTCTCCAAAGCCTATCAGCCCGAAACGGGTATTGCGGGCTATACGCTGGTATATCACTCGCACGGCATGCAGTTGGTGCAGCATGACCCGTTCCAGAGCCGTCAGAAAGCGATTGAAGAGGGACAGGATATCAAGTCCACAACTTTCGTCATCGAATTCAACTCGCAGCGTATGATGGTGAAGGATACCGATAAGGGCAAGCAGCTCGTGACGCAGATTCAGGATTTGAAGAAGTTGCTGGTGGCATATAGAACGGGATTTATCAAAGAAAAGGAGATTTTCTGATATGGCTGTATGTTCCGGTGCTTGCATTGCCTGGCTTTTCAGGCACGGATTAGTATTTGAATAATACCACACCGCCTTCTACAATGGCTCCCTTGTCGAAGTTGGCATTTCTGTTGTAGTATCTGTCCCAACCGTAACCGCCCGTAACGAATACTCCTAATTTTGCCGTCAGACGGTATTCGAGGTTGATACGGGTTTGGAGAGAATAGAGGCGGGCAGGGAAGCCATAGTCTTTATTCTTGAAGGTTTCTACGTGCTGGTATCCCAAATCGCCGCTGATGAACAGTTGCTTGCAGACGGGCAATTCCAGTCCGGCGCGGTAGAAAAGCGCACCGGAGAACTTATCGCTGAAGTCGAGGAAATGCGTACCGCCACCGAGGATGGTATAGAACAGTTTGTTCTTGAAGCGGGCTGCAAGGTTCAGTTTCGTGGTGTTGCCGCCGAAAAACATCATCTGTACTTTGGTGTCCGGGTTGGCATTGACCAGTCCCAGTTGGAAACCGTCCAGCTTCTCCTTGTAGTAGTTTACCAAACCTATCTGAAGGCCTTTGGCACGGACGGCTACATTCAGGGGAGAGAGCTGCACGCCGGCAGACGTACCGCCTGTAATATTGCCCAGACCGGAAATCTGGAGCCCTTTCATATCATCGCCCACCACATTCAGCAGGCCGGATATGGTGACACCGGAAAAATTACCGCCCGATATATTGGCGAGTCCTGAAAGCTGTACGCTGGCAGTCTTTTCGCCTGTAATGTTCAGCAAGCCGCCTACAATCATTCCGTTGCTGTTATCGCCCGTGATATTGGCAAGGCCGGAGAAGACCATTCCCCGTGCGTGATTACCCGTGATGCCCACAAGGCCGGAAACGGACAGACCGCTGAGGTTATTGCCGTTGATATTGGTGATGCCCGCTACCTGTACGCCCCGCATACTTCCACCCACCATATTGGATATACCGGAGATTTGAACTCCGTTCATGTCTCTGCCCGTAACAGCTCCCAAAACATTTACTCCCAAGCCGTTCAAACGGTTCATCGCCGAGAAGATACCGAGATTGAAGAATGTGCTTCCGACCGTATCTGTACGCTGTGTGGAAAGATTCTTCCAAAGGGAAAGGTTGATACCGGTTTTTTCTTTATGGGCAGACTGTTGCCTGCCTGTCCGGGCATAGCCTGTCCCTGCCAATAGCAGGGACAGACAGATCAGTGGAAATATACGTTTCATAATTCTTTATAATGTTTCATCGGGCCAGGGCGCCAGTCGGTTGGTGGCACGTAATACAGGACGCTGCGCATCCACCGACCGCAGATAGTTGCTCAGTTTCTTTGATAGTTTCTTTACAAGTTTGGGGTTCTCGGCGGCTACGTCATGCTTTTCGCTGATGTCGGCAGGGATATTGAACAATTCGTGCTTGCCGCTGTCGAAGTAGTACACCAGTTTCCATTCTCCGGAACGGATGGAGCAGGTGGCGCCTATACCCGGACCGGAAGGGCCCCAACTGTGCGGGTAATGCCAGTAGATGTCACGGGCGGGCATCCTACCTTTGCCCGTAAGCAGGGGCAGGAAGCTGATGCCGTCGCGTTTCTGTACCGTATTGTAGTGCTCCACACCGGCTATTTCGAGAATGGTGGGGAAGAAATCTTCTATCATCAGATAATGGTCGCATTTGGTTTCTGCCGCTACCACGCCGGGCCAGCGTACAATCATCGGTTCGCGCACTCCGCCTTCGTAAGCGGAACCTTTTCCGCTGTTGAGCGGATAGTTCTGCCTGTGCAGCTCTCCTGCACGGGTGTGTGCAGCCAGTCCGCCATTATCGGACATGAAGAGCAGTACAGTGTTGTCGGTGAGGTTGTTTTTGTCCAGATAGTCCATCAGGTCGCCGAGGCTTTTGTCCATGCCTTCAATCAGGGTGGCATACGCTGCTTCTACCGGGGGAAGTCCTTTGTCCAGATATTTTTGGTAGAAACGCATGTCGGGCTGGATAGGCGTATGGATGGCATAATGGGCCATGTAGAGGAAGAAAGGCTTGTCCGTTGTCCGGGCGTTGTCCAAAGCTTTCTCGGCTTCTATGGTAAGGGCTTCGGAGAGGAATATGTCTTTGCCGTGATATTTTTCCAGTCCGGGTACGGCAGCCAGCGGGCTTTTTCCGCCGGGTTTGTTTCCGAAGTTCTGCATGCCGTAGTAGCTGGCGGGAGAGCCTGCCGCATGGCCGGCTATGTTCACGTCGAAGCCCATTTTCAGCGGATCGGCTCCGGGCGTGTCATTAGCTCCGAAGTGGGCTTTGCCGCAATGGATGGTGTGGTAACCGTTGTCCTTGAGCACTTGTGCCAGCGAGGTGACTTGCGTGGTGCGTTCCACACCCGGTTCCTGACAGATACCGTTGACATTCCATTCGGGGTATATCATAACGGAGTCCGGCTGTTCGTGGGTGGTATTCTTGCGTAATGTCCAGCTTGTCACCCGGTGACGCGCAGCGTTCATACCCGTAAAAAGGCTGACACGCGTAGGCGAACTGATGCTACAGGCATAGGCTTGCGTGAACATCTTGCCCTGCTTTGCCAGACGTTCCATATTGGGTGTATGGTACGTGTCGTTGTAGCGGGTGCGTTGTGTCCAGAAAGGCAGGGATGTGTCCTGCCAACCCATATCATCTACCAAGAATAAAATAATGTTCGGACGCTTGTCCGTAACAGGAGCCGTTTCATTTGACGGCCTTGTGTGTACTTCTCCTGCCATTCCACATAACGGAAGCAGCGCAGCAGATAATAACAATTCGTTTTTCATCGGGAAAAGAGAGGTTAGTGGTTAGTGGTTAGTGATTAGTGGTTAGTGATTAGTGGTTAGGGATTAACATTAAAAATAGCGGTAAATAATTAGCGCAATATACTGCACAGCCTACTAATCGCTAATCACTAACCGCTAATTACTATTTCATCATCCTTTTGCTTCTTGATACAGGAAGCGTTTGATGGATTTTTTGGGTGTCTTTTCAAATTCTTCGGGATATATCTTCATTTTGGAAATCTGGCTGTAAGCAGGCAGTTCTGCATTCAGAGCCACACGATTCTCTTCCATGACACGTTCTATATCGTCGTTGTTGAGGCCGTGGGCAAAGGCATCGTCAAAGTCGGGATATACCAGTCCCACGAGCTTTTCGTTCTGTTGTACGATGATGCTTTCAGCTACGTACGGCAGGTTGTTCAGCTTGTCTTCTATTTCTTCGGGGTAGATGTTCTGCCCGTTTGGACCGAGGAGCATATTCTTGCTGCGTCCTTTGATGGTGACATTGCCTTCGGCATCCATCAGGGCAAGGTCACCGGTGTGCAGCCAACCGTCTTTGTCCACAACTTCGGCGGTAGCCTCTTCATTCTTGTAGTAGCCCAGCATGACGTTGGGACCGCGGCAGACAATCTCGCCGGGGATATTCTCCGGATCGGGAGAAAGAATCTTCACTTCCATGCGCGGAGCGGCTTTTCCGCAGGAACCGGGTTTGAAGCGCGTCCAGTCTTCGTAACAGATGATAGGACCGCATTCTGTCATACCGTAACCCACGGTATAGGGGAAGTCTATCATGCGCAGGAACTGTTCTACTTCCTGATTGAATGCCGCACCGCCGACAATGACTGTGGCAAAATTGCCGCCGAATGCCTGTACCATTTGCTCGCGTACGGTGGCTTTTATCTTGTCGTTAATGATAGGTACTTTCAGCAACAGTTTCATGGTAGGCGTTTCCAGCTTGGGCAATACGCTCTTCTTGATAATCTTCTCGATAATGAGCGGTACGGCTACGATGAGGTTCGGCTTTATGTCGGCGAATGCTTGGAAGATAATCTTCGGACTTGGCATACGGGTGAGGTAGTAGATGTGGCAACCTACGGAGAACTCGTACAGGAATTCGAATGCCAATCCGTACATATGAGCCATCGGCAGCATGCATACCAGTTTGTCGCCCGCTTTCAGCGGCAGTACTTCGAAAGCGAATCGGGTGTTGGACCACAAGCTGCGATAGGGGAGCATTACGCCTTTCGAGTAACTGGTAGTACCTGAAGTATAGTTAATGACCGCCAACTCTTCGGGTTGGTCTTTGTGATAGTCGATGTGTTCCTTACGGAAGTTCTTGGGAAATTTCTTGCCGAATATCTCGTTGAGGTGATCGCGGGCGTAAGTAACCCGTTCGTTGCGCGAGACCAGCAAGGTGAAGTCCGTCATCATGAAGATACCTTCGAGCAACGGCATGGCGCTTTCGTTGAGATTTTCCCACACCTGGTCGCCGACAAAAAGAAGCTTGGCCTCGGAGTGGTTGACGATGTTATGCACATTGTCCGCCTTGAATTCGTGAAGAATGGGCACGATGACCGCACCATACGTCAGGGTAGCGAGGAAAGTGACTCCCCAATGCGAACTGTTACGTCCGCAGACGGCGATTTTATCGCCTTTTCTGATGCCGCTCGCTTCAAAAATGATATGCAGTTTTTCTATTTTGCGGGCTACATCCTTGTATTGCAGGGTGGCTCCCTTATAATCGGTCAGGGCATCCAGGTCCCAGTTTTCCTTTATACTATTCTCTATATAGGCGATAAAACTTTGTTCCATTATATATTGCACATTTAGTTGAAAATTGTGCAAATATAAGGGTTTATGTAGAGAATGCAAACTTTTAGGGGGAAAAAGCATTTTATGCAAATTCCCCCTTTGAGCCTATTTATTGTTATCCAGGTACCAGCGGTACATCCGCTCTACACCTTCTTCGATGTCTATTTTATGATGCCAGCCCAATGCGTGCAGCTTACTCGGGTCGGTGAGTTTGCGCATGGTCCCATCGGGTTTGGAAGTGTCGAAGGTCAGCTTTCCGCGATAACCCACAACGTTGACAATCAGTTCGGCAAGCCGGCGGATAGTAATTTCCTTACCTGTGCCGATGTTGATGTGGCAGTTGCGGATGTCCTTGTCTCCGGGGTTGCAGGTGTCTTTGAAGTCTACGTGCTCCATGACGAATACGCTGGCATCCGCCATTTCCTCGCTCCAGAGGAATTCGCGCAACGGAGTTCCCGTACCCCAAAGCCGGACTTCTTCTTCGCTGATGCCGTATTTGGAAAGTATGTTCAGTATCTCTCCGTTGCTGTTGCTGCCATTGATTCCTTCTACCGGACGCAGGTTCATGTCACGGCGTACGGCATCCCAGTCGCCTTGTTGCAGGCAGTGGGCCAGGTGTATCTTGCGAATCATGGCAGGAAGTACGTGGCTGCGTTCCAGGTCGAAGTTGTCGTTGGGACCGTAGAGGTTGGTGGGCATGACGGCAATGTAGTTCGTGCCGTATTGCAGGTTGAAACTCTCGCACATTTTCAATCCGGCAATTTTGGCAATGGCGTACGGTTCGTTGGTGTACTCCAGGGGCGAGGTGAGGAGTACGTCTTCTTTCATCGGCTGTTCGGCATCACGCGGATAGATACAGGTGCTACCCAGAAAGAGCAGTTTCTTGACATTGTGGCGGAAACTTTCGCCTATGACATTCTGCTGTATCTGGAGATTCTTGTAAATGAAATCGGCACGGTAGATGCTGTTTGCCATGATACCGCCCACGAAAGCAGCGGCAAGGAATACGTATTCCGGCTGTTCCTCATCGAAGAAACGGCGGACGGCAACACCGTCCAGCAGGTCGAGTTCTTTGTGGGTTCTGCCCACGAGATTGGTATAGCCTTTCTCTTGCAGGTTTTTCCAGATAGCAGAGCCTACCAGTCCGCGATGCCCTGCGATGTATATTTTTGCGTTCTTGTGTAACATTGTTATAAAATGGATTGGTTTCAGACAGAAGAACAAAAGAACATATCCGGTTTATACTCTTTTTTATTTTCTCATATATATATGTTCTTTTGTTCTTCTGTCTGA
This sequence comes from Bacteroides sp. 2201st1_D9_2201SCRN_220225, assembly GCF_040928965.1. NCBI lineage: Bacteria > Pseudomonadati > Bacteroidota > Bacteroidia > Bacteroidales > Bacteroidaceae > Bacteroides > Bacteroides sp. 2201st1_D9_2201SCRN_220225. The sequence goes on from NZ_JBCODG010000057.1 coordinate 18,934, forward strand.
AAAATTAAATTATCTGTTTCAGTCTTCTTTGCTTCTCAAATGCAGTTTCCGTACAAACTTCATGTCATGTTCCGCCATGATGTGTACCAACTCCTCAAAGCTTGTCTGCTGCGGATTCCAGCCCAGTAACGTTTTGGCTTTGGTGGGGTCTCCCAGCAACTGTTCCACTTCGGAAGGACGGAAATATTTGGGATCCACCTCTACCAGTACCTTACCGGTTTGGCTGTCAATACCCTTCTCGTTCACGCCTTCGCCTTCCCAGCGCAGTTCTATGCCGGTTTCCTTAAAGGCAAGTGTGGCAAATTCGCGTACGGTGTGCATCTCTCCGGTAGCAATCACGAAGTCTTCCGGCGTATCGTGTTGCAGGATAAGCCACATACATTCCACATAGTCTTTGGCATATCCCCAGTCGCGGCGTGCATCCAGATTGCCCAAATACAGTTTGTCCTGGAATCCTTGTGCAATGCGGGCGGCAGCCAGCGTAATCTTGCGGGTAACGAAGGTTTCGCCGCGGCGCTCGCTTTCGTGGTTGAAGAGAATGCCGTTTACGGCGAACATTCCGTAGCTTTCGCGGTAGTTCTTTGTAATCCAGAAACCGTATTGTTTGGCTACGCCGTAGGGACTGCGCGGGTAGAAAGGGGTAGTCTCCTTCTGCGGCACTTCCTGCACCTTGCCGAACAGTTCCGAGGTAGATGCCTGATATATCCTGGTTTTCTTTTCCAGACCGAGAATGCGTACAGCTTCGAGCATGCGCAGCGTACCTATAGCATCTGTTTCGGCGGTATATTCGGGTACATCGAACGAGACCTTTACGTGGCTCTGTGCAGCAAGGTTGTATATCTCGTCCGGCTGCACTTGCTGGATAATGCGTATCAGCGAGCTGCTGTCCGTCATATCTCCATAATGCAGGTTGATAGTTCGCTTCTGCTTCATGTCGCGCACCCACTCATCGAAATACAAGTGCTCGATGCGTCCGGTATTGAACGAAGATGAGCGGCGCAATATGCCGTGTACTTCATATCCTTTTTGCAACAGGAATTCTGCGAGGAACGAACCGTCCTGTCCGGTTATTCCGGAGATTAGAGCTTTTTTCATTGTTTCTGGTATTATACTTTTTTTGATTGTTGCATATTTCGTCCTGCAAAAATCGTAATTTATTGTGAGACAACAAAGCCAATGCGGTAAATGATTTTGAGATTATTTTTGCTTTATACCGAGAGTAGCGTCCGGATGATTGCCGGGAAGCGGATATGACATCGTTTTTCTGTGTCAATCCTTTATGAAAAAAATGAATTAATTTCAAATTTGACACGAACAAACAGACGTTATTTTTTGTTTTAATAACAAAGATAAATTATACAAGTATATGGAGAATTTAAATAAAACAGACATTGGACTGATAGGGCTGGCCGTGATGGGCGAGAATCTTGCATTGAATATGGCGGACAAGGGCTGGCGGGTTTCGGTTTATAACCGTACGGTTCCGGGGATTGAAGAAGGTGTGGTAGAACGTTTTATAAACGGACGCGCACAGGGTAAAAGTATTGAAGGATATACGGATATAGCTCGTTTTGTGGAGTCTGTAGCCGTTCCGCGCAAGATAATGATGATGGTTCGTGCCGGTAGTGCGGTAGACGAACTGATGGAGCAGCTTTTTCCGTTGCTCTCTCCGGGAGATATATTGATAGACGGCGGTAATTCCAACTATGAAGATACCAATCGCCGTGTGGCATTGGCCGAAGCGAGAGGCTTCCGTTTTGTGGGAGCAGGTGTTTCCGGCGGTGAAGAGGGTGCATTGAATGGAGCTTCTATCATGCCGGGCGGTTCGGTAAGCGCCTGGGAAGAAGTGAAGCCTGTTTTGCAGAGTATTGCTGCCAAAGCATCCGACGGCACGCCTTGCTGTCAGTGGGTGGGACCGGCCGGTTCGGGACATTTTGTCAAGATGATTCATAATGGCATCGAATATGGCGATATGCAGCTTATTTCTGAAGCCTATTGGGTGATGAAGAACCTGCTGAAGCTGGATAACGGAGAAATGTCTTCGGTCTTTTCGCAATGGAATGAGGGCAAATTGCGTAGCTATCTTATTGAAATTACTGCTAATATCTTGCAGCATAAAGATAAGTCGGGCGGTTATCTGATAGATAAAATACTGGATACAGCCGGACAAAAAGGTACAGGCAAATGGTCGGTAATCAATGCTATGGAGCTTGGTATGCCGTTGGGGCTGATTGCTACGGCTGTTTTTGAACGCAGCTTGTCGGCTCAGAAAGAACTGCGGAAGTCGGCTGCCGGGCATTTTACCTGCCGGCGCACGGAGGTGGTATACAACAAATCCGAAATGGTAGGAGATATTTATTCGGCGCTTTATGCATCCAAACTGGTGTCTTATGCTCAAGGCTTTGCTGTATTGCAACGTGCTTCGGACTCTTTCGGATGGAACCTCGATTTGGCTTCCATTGCCCGTATGTGGCGTGGCGGTTGCATAATCCGCAGTATCTTCCTCAATGATATTGCAGCCGCTTTCGAGCGGAGTGAGAAACCGCAGCATCTTCTTCTTACTCCTTATTTCAGCAATGAGATGAAACAACTGCTCTCCGGTTGGAAACATCTGGTGGCACAGGCTATGAAAGAGGAACTTCCGGTTCCTGCATTTTCATCGGCATTGAATTATTTTTATTCACTCGTCTCCGTCAACTTACCGGCGAATATGATTCAGGCACAGCGCGATTATTTCGGAGCGCACACCTTTGAGCGTGTGGACGGACTGCGTGGGCAGTTCTTCCATGAAGACTGGACAGGACACGGCGGAGAAACGAAGTCGGGAACCTATAACGTGTAGTCTTTCTTTAGTGTGAAGATTACTGAAATTCCCCTACAAACATAAAGCTATGAGTAAATTTGTGATGATAATTTTCGGCGCTTCCGGTGACCTGACAAAGCGCAAGTTAATACCGGCATTATATAATCTGTACAAGGATAACCGCCTGCCGGAAGGTTTTGCTGTTTTAGGCATCGGACGTACCGGATACCGGGATGATACCTACCGTACTTATATACGGACGGAAATGGAACGTTTTGTGGCTTCGGAAGAACATGCCGGCGGACGTATGACTGATTTTTGCAATCATCTGTACTATCTTTCGCTTAATCCGGCCGAGGCTGCCGATTATGGAAATCTGGATGCCCGTCTCCGGGAACTGACGGGTGAGCAGGAGCCGGATGGCATGTTGTACTATCTGGCAACACCGCCGTCGCTGTATGGTGTGATTCCTCTTCATCTTAAGACTGCCCGCCTGAACCGTCCTCATACGCGTATCATCGTCGAGAAGCCTTTCGGTTATGATTTGGAATCTGCCCGTGAACTGAACCGTATCTATGCTTCCGTATTCGAGGAGCATCAGATTTACCGTATAGACCATTTCCTGGGTAAAGAGACTGCGCAGAACATTCTGGCTTTTCGTTTTGCCAATGGCATCTTCGAGCCGCTTTGGAACCGTAATTACATTGACTATGTAGAGATTACCGCAGTAGAGAATTTGGGTATCGAACAGCGTGGAGGGTTTTATGAAGGAACCGGAGCATTGCGTGATATGGTACAGAATCACCTCATTCAGTTGGTAGCGCTTACCGCGATGGAACCGCCGGCAGTTTTCAATGCCGATAATTTCCGCAACGAGGTGGTAAAAGTATATGAATCTCTCTCTCCCTTGACAGAAGAAGACCTGAACGAGCACATTGTCCGTGGGCAATATACCGCGTCTGCGACCAAGCCCGGTTATCGTGAAGAGAAGAACGTAGCTTCCGATTCCCGTACCGAAACTTATATTGCCATGAAAATAGGCATTGACAACTGGCGGTGGAGCGGCGTTCCTTTCTATATCCGTACCGGAAAACAGATGCCGACCAAGGTGACCGAAATCGTGGTACACTTCCGCGAGACACCTCATCAGATGTTCCGTTGTGAAGGCGGCCACTGCCCGCGTGCCAACAAACTGATTCTGCGTTTGCAGCCCAATGAGGGTATTGTGCTGAAGTTCGGAATGAAAGTTCCGGGACCGGGGTTTGATGTGAAACAGGTGATGATGGACTTCAGTTATTCCGATTTGGGCGGTCTGCCCGCCGGAGACGCGTATGCCCGTCTGATTGAAGACTGTATACAGGGAGACCAGACACTCTTTACCCGTAGCGATGCCGTGGATGCGTCATGGCGTTTTTTCAATCCTGTGCTGAAGTATTGGCAGGGACATCCGGATGCACCGCTTTACGGTTATCCCGTGGGAACGTGGGGACCTTTGGAAAGTGAAGCTATGATGCGCGAACATGGGGCCGAATGGACTAACCCGTGTAAGAATTTGACGAATACTGATGAATATTGTGAATTATGAAAAGTTATGTATATCCTGCTGCAACCTCGACTGCACGTGCTCTTATCCGGTATATAATCGATATGATGAACCGGGAGCCGGAGCGGATTTTTTACTTTGCTTTCAGCGGAGGAACGACTCCTTCCCTTATGTTCGACATTTGGGCGCATGAGTTCAGAGAAGAGACTCCTTGGATGCGGATGCGGATTTTCTGGGTGGACGAACGTTGTGTATCCGTCAGCGACTCGGACAGTAATTACGGTACTATGCTGCGTTTGCTGTTGCAAGAGGTAGGCATGCCCGATGAATATGTATACCCCATTCATGGTGATTGCCGTAGTCCGGCGCAAGAGGCGAAACGTTATTCGGATTTGGTTTCCAGTACGGTTCCTTTGCGCCGGGGTTTCCCTACCTTTGACATAGTGCTGTTGGGAGCAGGTGATGACGGACATACTTCTTCCATTTTCCCCGGTCAGGAGTATCTGCTCTCTTCTTTTCATCCGTATGAAAAGGGTATAAATCCTTATAACGGGCAGCCGCGTATTGCCATGACGGGATGTCTGCTGTTCAGTGCCAGAAAACTTATATTCTTGATAACAGGCAAGAACAAGACGGAAGTTGTTTATGATATTCTGAAATCGGGCGATACCGGTCCGGCTGCTTACGTGGCGCATCATGCCGCGGATGTGGATATCTTTACCGACATAGAAATTGACGGATAAGCGGTTACCCTTTTGAGGTTCCGCTTTCCAGTATGCTTACGATGGAGAAGAGTGTGAAGCAGATACCGCCCAATCCTGCCAGTACACGTGCCGGTACAAAGTAGGCTTCGTGTATGCTTGCCATTTCAAAAAGGAAAGCAGACAGGAACAGACAGAGCAGTGCGGTAAATACGGGTATCAAGGGAATTCGGTTTGCCAGTTTGAAAGTGTTGCGCCATATTGCTGCCAGGAGTATGACTTTGCTTGAAATGCTGTAGCAAACCAATCCCAGGCCTATCATTATATACCCTATGGAAGATTCGGCAGGGGTCGGGTTTTTCAGTATCAGTAGCCCCCAAAGGATGCTGAGTGTTCCCATGGCAAGTACCATTACAGGCCACCATTTACGTTCTGCATGCGAGTAACTGTTACGTATTTGGCGTACGATAGTTGCCACCAGTGCCACGAGGCTTGTACAGATGCAGGCTATTCCTGCCATGACATGCCCTGCTACATAATAGGCGTTGTGCACATCGCTCTTTGCAAGCAGAAGGAATGTCCATATCCATGTGGCAAGTGCCAGCAATGCCGCAACAACTATAAGAAGCTTACCTTGTGTGCCGTTAAAGGCTTGTGGGGGCACATCGTTTTCCGTCGTTTGGGAATTGGCAGGTATAAGGGTGAACCGGGTGGAAGAAGTGGCGGTCGTTGCCACACAGGCAGTGATGAAAGCTACGCCGCAGATTACATGTCCGGCTACGAAATGACTGGCGGTGGCAGCTTCGCTGATATATTCCCAGCCGCAGATGAAAGTCAGTAGGGCAGCCAGATAGCCAAGCACGGGCAGAGCGTACAGGACAACCGTATTGTATGTGTGAATAATCTGCCGGATAATGGTAGCCGCTGTTGCAAACAAGGCAATGCAAATCATTCCTAATGACATTACTACCGGACCGGCAACGTTTTTTGCCGGGTCCGTTCCCATATCAAGTACAAAAGCTCCGTAACCAAAACAAAACAGGGCCATCAGCAGAGGGATGGTGCGAAAGAGAACACTGATTCCGTAATTCATAATTATTTTCTATTAAAGTTTTCCCCTCTAACAGCAGCATTATGACTTTGTTTCTCATTTTAAGCTTTATTCATAGGATATAATACTTTGACAGTCCGGTCTAGGGTGCAAGGCGGTTTATCTCCCATTTTTCGGAGTTTGGATACGATAGGCCGGAAACGGACTTTTCTTCATGGAGAGTATATTCGAAACGGTCGTGCAGCCTGCTTTCCCGTCCCTGCCAGAATTCGAAGCGGGTGGGGGTGACGGCAAAACCGCCCCAGTTGTCGGGACGTGGTACTGTCTGTCCGGTCAGCCTGGCAGCTTCCTTTACAAAAGCGCGGATTATTTCCATCCGGCTGCTGATGACGTGACTTTGGGGGGATATTCTTGCGCCGATCCGGCTTTTGTAGGGTCGGGTGGAGAAGTAAGCGTCCGATTCTTGAGGAGTGCATTTCTCTGCTTTCCCTTCAATATGTACTTGTCTTTCCAGTTTATGCCAAACGAAAGAGAGGGAGATGTAGGGATTGGCTGTGAGTTGCCGTCCCTTACGGCTTTCGTAATTGGTGAAGAAGATGAGTTTACCGTTTTCCACGCCTTTCAGCAGTACGGTGCGGGTAGAGGGCCGTCCGTCCGGTGAGACGGTGGCTACAATCATGGCGGTAGGTTCGTTCTCGCCGCAATGCAGGGCGTCGTTGAGCCAGCGGGCGAATTGCTCGAAGGGATTCTCCGAGATAGTATTCCGGGTGAGCTTGCCTTTCTTATATTCTTTTCGTATGTCCGAGAATTGGGAATCCATATAATTACTGTTTATTATTATAACAATGAAAGAGCGAAAGGGTTGAAATACGGATACGTTGACCGCTAAAAATATCTTTTTTTCTTCTTTTTTTATAATTGTAATGATAATTCTTCTCAGTTTCGTTATGTGTTTCCGTTCTATAGGACGATTTCATGTAAATAATGTTTATATTTGTACTTCAATTACAAACATTGTTTATATGAGCGACAGACAACAATTCATTATAGATTGCACATCTCTTATTCCTGTTATAGGAACTTTGGTTTTAATAAAAATAGCTAACGAACAAATGGTTACCATGGTTGCTGCTTATGTACTTTGTGGCGAACTTTTGGGTGTGTTGATCAGTAGGATATTGAGGTTATATTATATTGATGTGGCTTTCGTCTGGTTGGGTGGAATTATGCTTTGGCTGTGGTATTGGTTCGGAGTACAGCCCAGCTATATGGGGTGATAGAGCGTCAGCTGCAAGTGTGGATAGGACGTCTTGTAATTCAAGTTATCAAATGGACAGACGATTAATCGGAAGAGGTTGATACTCATAAAATTAGTATTTAATAGGTCTATAATAAAAGCACTTCCAACGTTCGCTTACGGAGGAAGTGCTTTACACAAAAACTAAAACTACTATTTAGCTGGATTATAAATATTTTTTTAAGTCCTGATTTTAAGTTTCCTTTTTTGTAATCTATAATCCAGGTGAAATAAATATGTTTTCTCAGAAATATATAAAAACGTACAAAATAGTTCTTTATGGTGTATTTATGCAGTGTATTTTGTTTTGTATATTTGCGATATTCTATTCACTAAATAAAAAAAGTTATGTTTCAATTTTTTAATGATTTTGGATTTACATGTGTTGTAAATGAAAGATGTGACGAATTACGTGCAGATAAGAATATGTATTATAGGAAAATTCCTAATAGTGATTGTGATTATCTTGTTATAGCCAATGAGTTGTTTATGGTAAAGGGGAAAAAACCAGAACCCCAATGGACAGTATCTATTCAGTCATATTGGTCGGAGGAAGAGATAGGCAAGGAGAAACCGTCTCATGATAGTACTATTATAGGTGATTTCCAAAAGAATACAGATATGGCTCTAATTAAGAAATATTTATAGTCAGTTTGACAAATATAATTATAGTGAAAGGGATTATGGTCGGAGAAAACCATGTAGCAATTTCACAATAAGATTCTGTAGTTTTGCAGTAATATACATTGCGATAAATCTACTGCCATAGTTTGGCAACCCTTTCCTGGTAAGATATTCCCTACTCATAAATTTCTTGTTTACTTTCGCTGAAAAGTGATTGTAAATGAGTACATTTGTCATGTTTTATTGGTTAACGCCCATGAACGTGTCTTTAACAGGATGCGTTCGTGGGCTTTTTTTGTTTAATTAAAAAAGTTCGTAGATGAAAAAGAAACTGATTGTTTTGGCTGTTGTGGTGGCCGTGATTGTAGGTCTGCTGGCTTATTACCAGTATGTACCGTTTTGGGCAAGCATTGTGAGTACCGGTGCGTTTATTGCCGGCATTCTTCTCGGTTGGAATGCCAAGGGGTGGAGTGATGAACATGTAACGGGGATGAAGGTATGATGGAGGAACTGAATGAACTGTTCAATATCACCGGCGGGATAGTCACTACTATCCTGCTTCCTCTTTTCGGTGTGTTCATGTTCTATGATTCAAAGAAGCGCAAGGCGGCTGCGGAAGCGAGAAAGGCGGAAGCTGACAATATCACCTCGTATGCTGCTGAATGGAAGGAACTGTACGAGAAAAAGGAACACAGGGTAGTGGAACTTGATTCCAAAATAGACCAGCTTTATGCCGAGAAGAATGAAGACCGCCAGCGTATCCGCGAGCTGACCGAAAAGAACGCTACACTGGAGATAGAGAAGATAAAGCTGGAAACAAAGCGGTGCGATGTCCGGGGATGTAGCGGGCGGAAGCCACCGAGCGATTATTGATTCACGGGAAGGAAGGTGTTTCGCAACAGCTTCCTTCCCTTTTTAGCATAAACTTAAAGTTTAAACAAAGGTTTCTGCAAATGTAGTGTATGTTTATATTAAATCAAATGATGTATGAAGTATTTTACGATAAAAGAACTTTGCCGTTCGACAACTGCCGACCGCAAAGGAATTGACAACAGATGTGGCAGTGATATAGAAGCCAATCTGACTGCATTGGTAGATAACGTTCTTGACCCGCTACGCGAATGGTATGGCAAACCTATCGTTGTGAACAGCGGTTACCGTTGTCCGGCATTGAATAAAGCGGTGGGCGGTGCGACAACCAGCCAGCACATGAGTGGACAGGCCGCGGACATTGATACCGGAGACAGGCAACAAAATAAGCTACTGTTCGAGCATATCCGCAAGAACCTTCCTTTCGACCAGTTAATTGATGAGAGTAATTTCGCCTGGGTGCATGTGAGTTATCGGGCGGACGGTAGAAACCGGAATCAGGTACTGAAGCTATGAAAAGACTACCCTGGCTATTAGTTGTATTGCTGGCAATCGCTTGTGTGGTAGCCTGGTTCCGTCCGCACGAGCCTTTGCCGGCAGAAATCCGTACCGAAACAAAGATACAGACGGTTGTCAAACTTGATACGGTTCTTATCTCCGCACCGATAGCGGTCTTTTGGCAGATATTGCCGAATGACACAGTACGTATAGGTGACACTTTGCTTCATCGCAAACGGGTTGTGTATGAAGATAGCCTGTATCGTGCGGTGGTGAGCGGATATGTAGACCCGCAGCTGGATAGTATGACTGTGTATCTGAGGACCGTTTATCAAGTGGAAACGAATGACGTCTATCATCCGGTCACCATCAAGTCGAAAAAGAAACGTTGGGGATTTGGGTTGCAGGCTGGGTATGGGTATCTGGGTGTGTTTTATGTTGGGGTTGGAGTGAGTTATGACTTGTGGCAGTGGTAAACGATTTATTTTTACGCTTTCACTTTCAATTTAACATTATGATGTAGTTTATATTATAGTATAAATATTTATACTATAATATAAAATGTTTGTTGTTGTAGTTGATGTTTCAATAAAACATCTTATATTTGCAACATCTTGATGCGTAAAATTTGCAAGTAAAGAGTAAACACGATTATGAATCCAATTTTAACTTATTTATTGAACCATGCTCCATGGTTAGCTGTTATATTGATAGTAATCATAGCTACGTGGATAATATCAAAATATCATACTAAACTGGAAACAACAAGAAAAGCAGTTGATGATTTGCCATGTGAAAAGCATAAAGATGATATAAGAAATTCCGACTTACGTTATAAAGAATTACAACGTATTGTTTCATCTACAAATGACATGGTTGTTGAGATAAATAAATGGTTAATGAAATTTGATAATGACATGATTGATAAATTGGCAAAGAAAGCGAGCCCTTTAAAAATGACACCACTTGGCAATGTCTTGTTTGTGAAATCTTCAGCTAAAAAAACAATAGATGATAATATTGATTTTTTAATGGAAGAGCTAGAGAAGATAAATCCAACGACAGCGTATGATGTAGAGGAAGAGGCTTTAGGATTTCTTCTTAGAAATATGGGGCATGAAATGTTTACTGATATCAAACAATTTATATATTATTCTCCTGATACAATAGAGTTATTAGACCCTGCTTCTAATACAAACAAAGCTGTAAAACTTTCTATGCAATCTATAGTTAAATTGATGAGCATTTATCTGAGAGATATCTATTTATCAAAACACTCTGATATACAATAATATTTTTATCTTGTCATTAGGTGATTTTATAGATTTCGTAAAAAGCTCTTGATAAGTAAAAGATATTTCGCCCCGACTTTCGTCGGGGCTTTTTTATGGGTCAACGTAAAAACCTGAGGGATTCATAGCTTATGCATAAATTTTCGCCAGTCTGAACAGGAAGAAAGCTCTGTC
>NZ_JBCODG010000058.1:0-29561 GCF_040928965.1 Bacteroides sp. 2201st1_D9_2201SCRN_220225
GGCGTGCCTCTTCAACCACTCGAGCATCTCTCCAATCAACATCTGTTCTGAAATCGGGTGCAAATTACAAAAAAAATGCGAACCGCGAGCGTTTTCAGCTACAAATGTATTCTTTTTTTTGTTCTTCCACTGCATTCTCAAAGTTTTATCCGCAAGAAAATCTCAAAATTAATAAACTTTAAAATCTTCGGAACGTTATTTGAGCATTCCAAACACTTTTAAAGCGTTTTCAGAAGTGATACGGCCTATTTCTTCAGGCGAATTTCCGTATATTTCCGCTACTTTTAACAGAGTATCCTTTACATTCGCACTCTCGTTTCTTTTACCCCGGTTCGGCACGGGAGTTAGATAAGGAGAATCTGTTTCAAGAACAATCCGTTCCAAGGGGATATTTTGCAAAACTTCCGGCAATCCCGATTTCTTAAATGTCACCACACCGTTAATCCCAATGAAGAAATTAGAAAACTCCAGCATACGGAATGCCTCTTCCCGTGTTCCCGTAAAACTATGGAAAATCCCCCTTAGAGAAGACGTTTTATACGGTTTCAATATATCATATATATAGTCGAATGCCTCCCGGCAATGAATCACTACGGGTAATCCATACTCCAACGCCCATCGCACCTGCCGTTCAAAGGCAATCTGCTGTTCCTTCAGGTAAGTTTCATCCCAATAAAGATCCATGCCTATTTCACCGATTGCGACATAACCGTCCGGCATTGCCAGATGTCCGGCCACAACAGCCAGTTCCTTCTCATAACCGGCATCCACGGAAGTGGGATGCAGACCTATCATCGGAAAACAATACCCCTTGTACTCCGAACAGACCTTAAGCATGGGTTCAATAGTGGTACTGTCTATATTGGGCATAAAAATATGGGTGACTCCCGCTTCCCGGGCGCGCATCATCACCTGCGGCAAATCCGATTGGAAGTCCTCCAAAAAAAGGTGGGAATGTGAATCTACTAATTTCATTTTGCAATCTCTTCTTTTTCACCGGTACGGTAATAATAAATCAAGCCATAAGCGCGACACAACTCCAGACGTTTTTCATTCGGCATAACCTCTGCGTATTTCCGCTCCACCTGGTTCCAGATATCCAGAATCAGAGCATCGGCTTCGGAGCGCATGGAAGCAAGAGCTTCCAGACTGCGCGCCGTCAGCGCCTGCAAGTTCCTCTGTCTCTCGTAGCTCTCCATGAAAATATCATAATGTACCCTGACTTTGGCAATGGTAGGATTATAAATAGGAATTCCGCCCTGAGAAATGCGCCGGCTCTCGCCTTCCACTATTTTACGTCCCCACTCTGCAAGGGCTGCCTCCGTAGACAAATCCGGAACATTATTGTTTCTCATATCCAAGCCGTAGAACTCCTTATGAACGGTACGCACCTCCGAACGAATCACTGCCAGATTCAGTACCTGGATAAAATGCGATATGTAAAGACGGGCAGTCTTTACATTTGCCTGATGCTTACGTCCCGCCTTTGACTGACGCTCAAAACATTCCACATAATACGAATGCGCCGCTTCAAACTTTACCAGGAAATTCCGGGCATCCGTAAGTACCTTCAGAGACACAGCCAAATCATACACATTATATGTGTCACCTTTGGCAACAACGGCTTTCAACGCACGTATTCTTGCCTGATCTGTATTTGGTAATCTTCTGTAAGGCATTCTTATCGGCTACTGACAATTACACTTCCCGGTACATCAACTCCTTTATAAGCTTATCCAGTTCTCTTTTCCTCTCAGCCGTCACATTCACGACAGCCAGGCTTTCCAAAGCCTTGTTGTTGTATTCCGACATTTTGTTTTCACAAAGGAGTTTAACCCCTATCCGGTTATACAAACCGGTTACAGCCTCTATCTTCTCAGCCGGGTCAAAGTCCGTAACGGTTATCCAATGCTTCAATTGCGTAGCCTGCTCCTTATCCGCATGTTCCAAAGCCTTTATCAACATATAGGTTTTCTTGTTGCACAGGATATCCCCACCTATATTTTTACCAAATACGGCAGTATCACCGTACACATCCAGCAAATCGTCTTTCAGCTGAAAAGCGACACCCATATTCATGCCAAAGTCATACAGCCGTTCCGCATCTTCAGCAGAGGCACCGCCCAACAATGCTCCGATTTTCAAACTTGCCGCCAGCAGCACGGATGTTTTCAGACGAATCATCTCCAGGTATTCCTCCTCCTTCACATCGCTCCGCTGCTCAAAATCCATATCCATCTGCTGACCTTCGCAAATTTCAAGAGCCGTCAGGCTGAACAAATCCATCACGGCCTTCAAGTGTTCGGCCGGACATTGCGCCATAAACTGATAAGCCAGCACCAGCATTGCGTCACCCGAAAGGATAGCCGTATTATCATTCCATACCTTATGCACCGTTTCTTTTCCGCGGCGTTTATCGGCACGGTCCATCAGGTCGTCATGCAGCAATGTATAATTATGATAGACCTCGATGCCTGTTGCCGGTGAGAATACCGGTCTGACATCTTCCTTATAAAGATTATAAGCCATCAGCATCAGCACGGGGCGGATTCTTTTTCCACCCATGGACAAAACATAGGCAACCGGGTCGTACAACCCTTTCGGAGTACGTTCAAACTGCAAATCCGCAATATGGGAATTTATTTTATCGAGAAGTTCGGAAGCTGTAAACATAAGTATTTCAAATTAGGAATGGCAGAGAATGAAAAGAGGCTGCCTAAAAGCAACCTCTTTACGCAATATTTAAATATATTAACTAAAAAAAACAAAATTACTGCAAGCGGAACATCACAGGCACTGTGTATTTAACACGTACCGCTTTACCACGCTGCATACCCGGTTTCCATTTCGGCATGGAGCTGATCACACGGATTGCCTCTTTATCCAAATACGGGTCAACACCTCTAAGCACTTTAGCATCTACGATACTACCGTCTCTGTTAACAACGAACTGTACGGTTACACGACCTTGAGTTCCGTTTTCCTGAGCGATAGTAGGATATTTGATGTTCTTGCTCAAATACTGCATCAAACCAGCCATACCACCATTAGGGAATTCCGGCATCTGTTCTACTACCTCGAAGATAGTTTGTTCTTCCGGTTCTTCCTCTTCAACAGCTACGGGAACATATTTGATTTCCACAGCCTGATTGGTTTCTTCAGATGTAGCTATCGTGGTTTCCTCCACATCTGCGTCGTCATCCACGATTGTCAGGGTTTCTGCAATCGACGGAGCTTCGGGGGGCGGTGGAGCCACCTGCTCGGGTTGTTCCGTAATCGGAATGATTTCCTCTTCAAATACAAGGTCGGTAATTGCCTGGCTCGTATCAATCTTGATATCACGTTTTGTCCATTCGAATGCAACGAACATAAACGCGAGCACAATCACGTAACCGACAAGCAGCCAAGTCGACTTTTTGTTCTCCAAGTCTGCCTTAGGTGTCTTTTTAATTTCCATAATTTATACTATAATTATTAGTGTTTCTCATTTTGGGCAAATATAGCACTTTTCCCACGATTGTTCTTGCCCGGCTGTGTTTTTTTACACAATAAACAAGGCATTTTTATTTTTTTAATTCTTCAAAAGCCTTCGTCAGCTTTTGTAGCGCAAAAGTAACGAGATATTTTAAAAATACCGTATCTTTGGCAAGAATTTTAAATGAAACGTTCAAAAAAATCTACCGAGAGAGAGATTCCTATATAAATTATGGTATAAAATCATTTCATATGAAAAAGATAACAATCGCAATCGACGGCTTCTCTTCGTGCGGAAAAAGCACAATGGCCAAGGACCTCGCCCGTGAAATCGGCTATATTTATATCGACAGCGGAGCCATGTACCGTGCCGTCACTTTATATAGTATGGAGAACGGTATCTTCACAGCCGAGGGCATCGATACGGAAAAACTGAAAAAGCAGATCAACAGCATCCGCATATCCTTTCAGCTGAACCCGGAAACGGGACGTCCCGACACCTACCTGAACGGCATCAATGTGGAAAAGAAAATCCGCACAATGGAAGTATCCTCCCGCGTCAGTCCCATTGCCGCCCTCGACTTTGTACGCGAAGCAATGGTGGCCCAGCAACAGGAAATGGGCAAAGCCAAAGGCATTGTCATGGACGGTCGCGACATCGGCACTACCGTATTTCCGGATGCCGAACTTAAGATATTCGTAACTGCCTCTCCCGAAATCCGTGCACAGCGCAGATACGATGAACTGAAAGCCAAAGGAGAGGAAGCCGGTTTCGACGAAATCCTGGAGAATGTGAAGCAGAGGGATTATATAGACCAGAACAGGGAAGTGAGTCCGCTCCGCAAAGCTGACGACGCACTGCTGCTCGACAACAGCCACATGACCATTTCCCAACAAAAGGAATGGCTGGCAGAACAGTTCGAAAAAGTGTGCAAATCATAACGCAAAAAGCTGCAATATGGCAAAAGTGGAAATAGACGAAGGTTCCGGCTTCTGCTTCGGGGTAGTTACCGCAATCAATAAAGCAGAAGAAGAGTTATCCAAAAGCGGAACATTATACTGTTTGGGAGACATTGTGCACAACAGCCGTGAAGTGGAGCGCTTGAAAGCAATGGGGCTTATCACCATCAACCACGAGGAGTTCAACCGCCTGCATAATGCCAAAGTTTTATTGCGGGCACACGGCGAACCGCCCGAAACCTATATAACCGCCAGACGCAACAATATTGAAATAATCGACGCCACTTGTCCGGTGGTTCTCCGCTTACAAAAGAAAATCAAGCAGGAGTATATTCAGGAAGACAATGAGGACAAACAAATCGTCATATACGGAAAGAACGGACATGCAGAAGTCCTGGGACTGGTGGGGCAAACCACAGGAAAAGCAATTGTTATAGAAAAGCTGGAAGAAGCCAAGTCACTTGATTTCAGCAAGAGCATACGCCTCTACTCGCAAACCACCAAGTCGCTGGATGAATTTCAAAAAATCGTGGAATACATAAAGGAACATATATCCTCCGATGTCACTTTCGAATATTACGACACCATATGCCGGCAAGTAGCCAACCGCATTCCCAACATCCGGAAATTCGCAGCTTCGCACGATTTGGTATTCTTCGTCAGCGGCAAGAAAAGTTCCAATGGAAAAATCCTGTTCAACGAATGCAAGAAGGTAAATCCCAACTCGCACCTTATCGACAGTGCGGAAGAGATAGACAACCGGTTACTCATTGGCACAGAGTCCATTGGTATTTGTGGAGCCACTTCCACTCCCAAATGGCTGATGGAAGAAATATCCAAGGCAATAAAATCACGAATTTAAAAAGCTTTTGTTATCTTTGCGAGCAGATTTTTTAAGGTAATTATTAACACTAAATAAAGAGATTGTTATGGGAACAATTAAGTGTATTGGTATTTTAACATCGGGCGGCGACGCTCCGGGAATGA
Source organism: Bacteroides sp. 2201st1_D9_2201SCRN_220225 (assembly GCF_040928965.1). Taxonomy (NCBI): domain Bacteria; kingdom Pseudomonadati; phylum Bacteroidota; class Bacteroidia; order Bacteroidales; family Bacteroidaceae; genus Bacteroides; species Bacteroides sp. 2201st1_D9_2201SCRN_220225. The sequence goes on from NZ_JBCODG010000058.1 coordinate 5,422, forward strand.
ATGCGGCTATCCGTGCGGTAACACGTGCGGCTATCTACAACGGACTTCAGGTTAAAGGCATATATAGAGGTTACAAAGGCTTGGTAACCGGTGAAATCAAAGAATTCAAAAGCCAGAATGTAAGTAACATCATCCAATTGGGCGGTACTATCCTGAAAACAGCACGCTGTAAAGAGTTTACCACGCCCGAAGGACGGCAGATAGCATACGATAACATGAAGAAAGAGGGTATCGATGCCCTGGTGGTTATCGGTGGCGACGGCTCTCTGTCCGGTGCACGCATCTTTGCGCAGGAATTTGATGTGCCCTGTATCGGTCTGCCGGGAACCATCGACAACGACCTGTACGGAACGGATACCACAATCGGTTACGACACCGCCCTGAATACGATTTTGGATGCCGTAGACAAAATCCGCGACACCGCAACTTCTCACGAACGTCTTTTCTTCGTCGAGGTTATGGGACGCGATGCCGGTTTCCTTGCCTTGAACGGCGCTATCGCATCCGGAGCCGAGGCTGCCATCATACCGGAATTCAGCACGGAAGTGGACCAATTGGAAGAGTTCATCAAGAACGGTTTCCGGAAGTCTAAGAACAGCAGCATCGTGCTCGTTGCCGAAAGTGAACTGACCGGTGGTGCAATGCACTATGCGGAACGTGTGAAAAACGAATATCCCCAATACGACGTACGCGTCACAATCCTCGGACACTTGCAGCGTGGCGGTAGTCCTACGGCACACGACCGTATCCTTGCCAGCCGATTGGGTGCTGCCGCAATCGACGCCATCATGGAAGGACAACGTAATGTGATGATAGGCATAGAACACGATGAAGTGGTTTATGTACCTTTCACGAAAGCCATCAAAAACGACAAGCCGATCAAGAAAGACCTGGTTAATGTACTGAGGGAACTTTCCATTTAATAAAGCCCCGATAGGATAAACCCAAGAGGGCCGAAGTGGTTTTAACATTTTCTTTCAGGCACGGAGTGCATGGATTTCACGGTTCCGGTTTACAAGAACCATGAAATCCATGCACTCCGTGCCTGAAAAATTATCATAATGCAAGAGGTTCTTTAAATTTTCCTCAACAAGTGTTCTATCCGTTTTTTGAGGATTTATAACCACTTCTCCACAATCTTCTCCGTCCTGTTCCACAACTCCTGCATCTGCACATGGCGGGTATACTTCCCGGAAAGATGCTTGGGACGGCAACTCGCATTTAAAGTTCCCGTACGTTTTCCGGCATCCTCATCCAGCAGCAGATGAACAGCTGTTGCAGCTCCTTGCCGGGGAGTGCGGATAAAAGGCCGGAATAAGATATCTGTCAGCGGGTCGAACCACATGTGCATCGTTATCATATCGGTAGACACGATACCCGGATCGGCCGCATTCACCACAATCCCTTTTTCCCTGACCCGATTCGCCAGATTAACGGTAAACAAGGTCAGAGCCAGTTTCGTATTGCTATAAACAGGAATGCGCCAGAAACCTCCTCTCTTTCCAAGATGGAAGAAATCCGGAAAGTCGAGACGCCCTATGGCATAAGTACAAGACACCATATTGACAATACGGCTCCCCTTTTCCATCAGAGGAATAAGTTTGCGTGTCAGCAAATAAGGAGCAACATAATTAACACTCACCGTACGTTCCAAACCATCCTCAGTGATGTGACGCCCTGTTTCCATTGTTCCGGCATTATTCATCAGCAGACTGACGGTATCACCCCTTTTCAACATTCTTTCGGCAAAAGCCGCCACAGATGCAAGCGAAGCTAAGTCAATGCCCAATACCTCAATATATGGGTTACCGGTGTCATGCACCAGCATATCCCTTACCCTTTCCGCTTTTTCCGGACGGTAACAGGCCATGATTATTTTATATCCGGCCGTAGCCACAGCACGGGTTATTTCCGTTCCCATACCACCGTCTGCACCGGTTATGATAGCAAGTTTCATGTTTACCAAGTATAAATTGCCAATAATAAGAAAGATTCAATCACCCCTTCGCTTCTATTTTCTCTATCTCCTTTTTCAAGCAGGCAGGCAGTTCTTCCTGCAAATGCTGATGACAAGCCATTTCTATGGAATACATCCGGGCTATGCAGTAATTACTATGCCTACAGCTGCAACGGGCATTCTCCTCCTTGCGCATACGGTTCACAAAGCCCGGTTCGTTGAGCAGGGCGCGTGCCATCTGTACAGCCTCAAAACCATTGTCCAGCACCTCATCTATCTTGGCACGCGACACCAGTCCTCCCACATATATCAACGGCATCTTCAGCTCTGCACGGAACTTCAGGGCGTCTTCCAGGAAATAGGCTTCTTTGAACGGCACAGACGGTATCATCCACCTGCCCGCCATGCGTACTCCATACTTCAACCACCAGCATGGCATATAATGTGTCATGCTGCGAATCGGCATTTCCCCACGCATCACATACATAGGCGCTTTACTTACAAAACCGCCGCTCAATACCAATCCATGTGCGCCCGAGCATTCAAGACGCTTGGCCACTTGCATCGTCTCATCTATCTCCATGCCGCCCCGGAAACCGTCACGCATGTTTATCTTCACAAGCACTGCCATATCGCTGCCGGCAGCCTTCATCACTTCATCCATCACCATATCCATAAAGCGCATGCGGTTTTCCAGAGAACCGCCAAATTCATCTTTACGATGATTGGTCGAAGGCGAAAGGAACTGGCTGATAAGGTAGCCATGTCCGGCATGAATTTCCACTGCATCAAATCCCGCCTCACGGGCCAGATTCACCGCCTTTCCGTAAGCACGTGCCATCTCCGGCAGTTCACCGGCACGCAAACCACGCACAAAAGTAGGTGAATACAGGTTGAAACCGCTGCTGGCACCGACCGGGGTACACCCGCAAATACTCTTATGGGACATGTTTCCGCAATGCCCCAACTGGATTCCGGCGGCGGCACCTTCCGCATGTATCGCATCGGTCAGTTTGCGAAGCCCCGGAATTATTTCAGGGCGCATCCACAACTGGCGGTCAAAAGAAAGCCCGCTCTGAGTAACGGCCGCATAAGCCACAGTAGTCATACCGATGCCTCCTGCCGCAACCGAACGGTGATAATCGAGCAACATGTCCGAAGGGGCATTTCCGGGACACATACTTTCAAAAGCAGCCGAACGGATGGTACGGTTGCGCAATGTCAGCGGTCCGAAAGTAACCGGAGTGAATAATTTTGATTCCATGTGATAGTTTCCTGATTTATGATTTATGGTTTGTCCTTTCAATAGATATAAGGTATGATACGCTTGCGTTTTCCTACCGCCTCATCACCGAATTCTTTCCGGTAGCGGCTGTAAATGGCATTGGCACGGGGAACGAGATTGGCAAAAGTCCACCACACAAACACCCATGCGGCAGGCGAAGCAGTAAGTATGGCAAAACCGGTCCATTCTACCAATTCACCGAAATAGTTGGCAGAAGTGACATAGCGATAAAGACCTTTCTCAGGAAGGTAATGATTCGTGTCGCCCGGCTTACGCAAATGGCGAATCACATGGTCGGAATGAAGATTGATAAGCATACCGGCAAAAAACAACAGAAGCCCCGACCACGCATGAGTCTTCAGCAAATAAGTCCAACCACCGGAATACATCCCTTCGGAAGCAAAGTAAAACAGACCGCCAGCCTGCATCATTCCGTTCAGCACATTAAATACAATGCCCATCATCATAATAGTTACCGGCATCCGGCTTTTTCCTTTCAGCAGAAAAGGAAAAATAAACGACCTTTGGAAATAGTGTAGCTGGAACAGCAGGAAGAAAAGATATACCGGCACGGTAAAGCCTGCCCCACTCCTGCCCCACAACCAAAACATAACGATAAAGACCGGCGCTTCCATCAATACCCACGCCGCCTTGTTACTAATGGAATATCCCCACGATGCGGTACGGAACATCCCATATCCGGCTTTGACGAAATAAAGAGCGATGAACACAAAAAGCGCAATGACGCACATCACTCCCAAAAACAGATGAAACCCTTCTTCGCTCATGTTCTTTTGTTTAAGTGTGACAAATATAGGGAAAACCTGTAACAATCAAATCGTTTTCCCGCAGCAATTATCAAAAACATACAGAAACGGATAACGCAAAGAGCGTGGATGTTTATCCGTTCCGCCACGGGAAAATGAATAAGGTATCGCTGTCCGGCTTTCCAACCGCAACAACGATACCTTATACGACCCGGCAATCCGAGGTCTGTGCTTTGAAACGGATCTACCGCTTCTTAATAGGAATGTATGCTACTTCTTCCAATACATTCTTATATGCCGGACGAATAATGCGCTTACCTTCGAAGTTCAACTCTTCATTACGATGTGCACACCAGCCCACGATACGCGCCATGGCAAACAGCGGAGTAAATATTTCCTGCGGCAACCCGATCATTTCATATACGAAACCGGAGTAAAAATCCACATTGCTCGAAACCGTCTTGCCGTTGTTCTTCACACGGCCGAAAACTTCGATGGCTCGTTCTTCCAGCAATTCAAGGAAAGCAAACTCACGCTCTTTCCCTTTCTCGCGGGCAAGGTCGCGGGCAAGTTCCTTTAAAAGTATGGCACGAGGGTCTGAAATGGTATAGACGGCATGTCCGATACCGTATATCAATCCCGTCTTGTTATATACCTCCTTGTTCAGCATACGGGTGAAATAAGTGTCAATCTCGTCTACATTCGTCCAATCCCGGATATTCTCCTGCAAATGGTGGAACATGTCGGTAACCTGGATATTGGCGCCACCGTGAAGCGGGCCTTTCAGGGAACCGATGCCCGCAGCGATAGCAGAATAGGTATCAGTTCCGGTAGAGGACGTTACGCGTACGGTGAACGTAGAGTTGTTACCGCCGCCGTGCTCCGCCTGCAACACCAGCAACAGGTCAAGGGTACGGGCATCCAGTTCCGTATAATCCTTTTTCAGCATATACAGGAAATTCTCCGCGAGAGAAAGATTCTCCTGCGGATGCCGGATATGCAACGAACGGCCGTGAGTGGCATGGCGAAGCATATTGAAAGCATAGGCTATGATGGTGGGGAACTTGGAAATAAGGTCTATGCTCTGGCGCATCAGATTATCGCGCGACGTATCATCGGCATTCGGGTCAAAGCGATACATCTCGAGCACGCTTCGCGCCAGGATATTCATTATATTATTCCCTTCAAGCTCGATGATGTTCATCTTCGTTTTCTGTTCCAACGGCATATTATCGTTAATCAGCTCACGGAAAGAAGCCAGTTCCTCCCTGTCGGGCAAACGGCCTGAAAGCAGCAGATACGCCACTTCTTCAAAGCCGAAACGTTTCTCCTTGAGAATGGCATGTGCCAAATCCTCAAGGTCGTAGCCACGGTAGAACAATTTGCCCGGAATAGGCTTCAGACCTCCGCCCGGAATGCGCTCGTACCCCACTACGTTGCCAATCTTGGTGAGCCCAACCAGCACACCTGTACCGTCTTCATTACGCAATCCGCGCTTCACATCAAACTTCTTGAACAGTTCGTTCTCAATCCGGGTCGCTTCTTTCAGGTCTTCGGAAAGTTTGTAAATCAAATATTCTTTCTTCATAATATTTTTATTTTGTCTGGTTTATGGGGGAATTATTTGCAGAAGCTTCTATCCTGTTCACGATTTCCCGTGTAAAAGCCGATGTAGACAACGGGACACCACCCTGCATGAAGCGGGCCAAATCGACTGTAGCACGACCTTCTGTGAAACTGTTCTCCAGTGCTTCCTCTATCAGTAAGGCGGCCTCTTTCCAACCCAGATGTTCGAGCATCATCACCGCCGAAAGAATCATGGAACACGGATTCACAATGTCTTTTCCGGCAATATTGGGAGCCGTGCCATGAGTGGCCTCAAAAATGGCATGTCCCGTCCTGTAATTAATGTTGGCTCCCGGAGCGATACCGATGCCGCCCACCATAGCAGCCAACTGGTCGGAAATATAATCACCGTTCAAATTCAGAGTGGCAATGACCGAATATTCTTCGGGAACAAGCAAGGTATTCTGCAAAAAGGCATCGGCAATGCAATCCTTAACAACAAGACGTCCCTCCGCTATATCTTTTCCAAACTCACGCTCCGCCAGCTCATAGCCCCATTTCTTGAAGCCGCCTTCGGTAAACTTCATGATATTGCCTTTGTGTACCAGCGTTACAGAGGGCAGACCGTTTTCGAGCGCATAACGGCAAGCCGCACGCACCAGCCGCTCCGTTCCCTCTTTAGACACAGGTTTCACGCCAAAAGATGAAGTTTCGGGAAAACGCACCTTGGTCACGCCCATCTCATCATGCAGGAAGCGATAGAACTTTTCGGCTTCCGGTGTTCCGGCTTCCCATTCGATGCCGGCGTAGATATCTTCCGTATTCTCACGGAATACGCACATGTTTACCTTCTGCGGTTCTTTCACCGGCGAAACTACACCTTTATACCAACGCACGGGACGCAGGCACACATACAAATCGAGTGTCTGGCGCAACGCCACGTTCAGCGAACGGATACCGCCGCCGACCGGTGTAGTCAACGGTCCCTTAATACCTACCTTATAAGTCCGGAATGCTTCCATCGTTTCTTCCGGCAACCAGGAACCCGTTTCATTAAATGCCCGCTCACCTGCCAGCACTTCTTTCCATTCGATACTCCGGCCGTCTCCATAGGCTTTCTTCAAGGCTGCATCCACCACAGCCTGCATGGACGGAGTGACCTCTGCCCCTACTCCGTCACCTGTAATAAAAGGTACAGTAATCTTTTCCATATTCTATCGTGCATTTAATGCAGAGCCGGCACGGAACCAGCCTATCTGCTGTTCATTATACGTATGTTGTACTTCGAAGCTCTCCTTGCTGCCGTCCTCGTGATGAAGCACCACTTTCAGGTTACGTCCCGGAGCAAAGTCTTTCAAGCCGACAACGGAAAGCAAGTCATGCTCCCGAATTTTATCATAATCCGCCTTATCGGTAAAGGTCAGCGCCAGCATGCCCTGTTTCTTCAAATTCGTCTCGTGGATACGTGCAAAGCTCTTTGCCAGTATGACACGTACATTCAGGAAACGCGGTTCCATAGCGGCATGTTCACGGCTAGAACCCTCGCCATAGTTTTCTTCGGCAACGACAATGGAAGGAATCCCTTCGGACTTATACAGTTTGGCTGTACCGGACACCGTTCCGTACGTATTTGTAGAACGGTTCCACACTTTATTCGTTTCTCCGTTAAAGGCATTGACAGCCCCCATCAGCATATTATCCGAAATATTCTCCAAATGCCCGCGGAAACGAAGCCACGGACCTGCCATCGAGATATGATCGGTGGTACACTTACCCTGCGTTTTAATCAGCAGAGGCATATTCAGCAAATCCTCTCCGTCCCAAGCCGGGAAAGGAGCAAGCAGTTGCAGGCGTTGCGACTGGGGAGCCACCGCAATATCCGTCTTTGCATGGGAAGGCGCGACATATCCCTCGCTCCCTGCCGTAAATCCTTCCGGCGGCAGCTCTTCGCCTATCGGTTCGGAGAGTTTAACCTGTTCGCCATCGGCATTGAGCAATGTATCTTTCAGCGGATTGAAACATAAATCTCCGGCAATGGTCAATGCCATTGTCAGTTCGGGAGAGGCTACAAAGGCATACGTATTCGGATTTCCATCCGCACGCTTGGCAAAGTTCCGGTTGAAAGAAGTTACAATAGAATTCTTACGAGTAGGATCATCGGTCACACGCTTCCATTGTCCGATACAAGGGCCGCAGGCATTTGCCATAATTGTAGCGCCTATTTTTTCAAAAGCGTCAATCATACCGTCACGCTCTGCGGTTGCACGTATGCGTTCCGAACCCGGATTGACAATCAGCGGAGCAGCCGCATGCAACCGCTTCTCTGTTACCTGATGCGCCAAAGACACCGCACGGCTCAAATCCTGGTAGGATGAATTGGTACAGGAACCGATAAGCCCTACCTCCATTTTACGGGGATAGCCGTTCTTCAAAACCTTCTCGGCAAACTCCGAAATAGACGTGGCGGCATCCGGAGTAAACGGTCCGTTGATATAAGGCTCCAATGTGGAAAGGTCTATGTCGATAATACGGTCATAGTATTTCTCCGGATTGGCAACCACTTCATCATCGGCACGAAGTCCTTTGGCAACGGCAGTAGCCATATCTGCCACTTCCGCACGTCCGGTAGCTTTCAGATAGGCAGCCATACGCTCATCATAAGGGAACAGAGAAGTCGTAGCTCCCACTTCCGCACCCATGTTACAAATCGTAGCTTTTCCGGTAGCTGAAAGTGAAGCAGTACCCGGACCGAAATATTCGATAATGGCATTTGTTCCGCCTTTTACAGTCAAAATCCCTGCCAGTTTCAAGATAACGTCTTTAGGAGCAGCCCATCCGTTTAATTTTCCAGTGAGGCGCACGCCAATCAAGCGGGGCATCTTCAACTCCCATTCCATACCTGTCATCACATCCACCGTATCAGCACCGCCGACACCGATAGCCACCATTCCCAAACCGCCGGCATTCGGGGTATGAGAATCGGTACCTACCATCATGCCGCCGGGAAAAGCATAGTTTTCCAACACCACCTGATGGATGATACCTGCTCCGGGTTGCCAGAAACCGATACCGTAACGAGAAGAAACATCCCGAAGAAAATTATACACCTCCTCATTCGTTTTGGTTGCAGTGGCAATATCTTCTTTCGCTCCTTTATAAGCCTGAATCAAATGGTCGCAATGTACGGTCGAAGGAACAGCCACCTCATCACGTCCTGCATTCATAAACTGTAATAATGCCATCTGTGCAGTTGCATCCTGCATAGCCACACGGTCGGGCCGGAAGTTCACATAGTCTTCGCCGCGTTTATAGTCCTTCACATTCTTCTCATCGTACAGATGAGCATACAAGATTTTTTCCGCTAAAGTCAACGGACGTTGCAATATCGTCCGAATGCGTTCTATTTTCCCCTCATAAAGTGTATAAAACGCTTTGAGCATTGCTAAATCATATACCATAACCACTCTTTTTAAAAAATTCAATATTGTAAATATTACAAATTAATACAATAAACAAATCATAATAAGGAAAAGTTTAACAAAATAAAGCATTTCTTCCCCTAAAGGCTGAGATTTATTACCTTTGCAGGTATGAAAGAACAAGATACAAACAGTCCTATTATACACCTCCAGCGGCAACAGCTTCTGTTGCGTATGGAATATGAATACGAAAAAGAAGAATTCAAGCGACAAACAGAGAACATGGGCGTCGCCCGAAAAGTCAAGCGGGGAGTTTGCTGGTATCCTGCCTCACCAGGTCGAAGTTACTATAACTCGTTGAATCAATTAGTAATAGAAATTACACATACCGAGAACCTCGATATAGAACATAACTTTGAGTTCGGACGCCCCGTCTGTTTCTTCCGTCAATCTGCCGACGGTAAAATCACTTACTTCAATTTTACAGCCACCGTCAGTTATGCTGACGAAGCACGCATGGTAGTGATTATGCCCGGTGCCGGAGCTATTATGGATATACAATCCGCAGATAATCTCGGAGTCCAGCTTTATTTCGACGAAACTTCTTACCGCACGATGTTCGAGGCACTGGAAGATGTCCTGCGTGCAAAAGGCAACCGGCTTGCCGAATTGCGGGATATCCTGTTGGGTACGGTCAAAACCGGTTTCCGTGAGCTTTATCCGGTACGCTTCCCCTGGTTGAACTCCACTCAGGAGAGCGCCGTCAATAAAGTGCTATGCGCCCGCGATGTAGCCATTGTACACGGGCCTCCTGGAACAGGCAAAACCACCACGCTTGTAGAAGCCATCTACGAAACCCTGCACCGCGAACCCCAAGTATTGGTATGCGCCCAAAGCAATATGGCTGTCGACTGGATTTCCGAAAAGCTGGTGGACAGAGGCGTGAATGTGCTACGAATCGGCAACCCCACACGCGTCAACGACAAAATGCTCTCTTTCACTTATGAACGCCGTTTCGAAAATCATCCGCTTTATCCCGAATTATGGAGTATCCGTAAAGAACTGAGGCTACTGGGCGGTAAATCCCGCCGCGGCAGTTACGATGAACGCGAAGGGATACGCAACCGTATGAGCCGCCTGCGTGACCGTGCCACCACACTGGAAATACAAATCAACAGTGAGTTGTTCGACAGCGCCCACGTCATAGCCTCTACACTTGTAAGCAGCAATCACCGCCTTTTAAACGGACGCCGTTTCGGCACACTGTTTATCGACGAAGCCGCCCAAGCCCTGGAAGCCGCCTGCTGGATAGCCATCCGTAAAGCAGACCGTGTAGTATTGGCAGGAGACCATTGCCAGCTTCCGCCTACCATCAAATGTTACGAAGCCGCACGTGGCGGGCTGGAACGGACTTTAATGGAAAAAGTCGTAGCCGGCAAGTCGTCTGCCGTATCTTTATTGAAAGTACAATATCGCATGCACGAAGACATCATGCGCTTCTCATCGGATTGGTTTTACGGCGGAGAGCTGGAAGCTGCTCCCGAAATACGTCACCGGGGAATCTTGGATTGGGATACTCCCGTTACATGGCTCGACACTTCCGGCATGGATTTCAAGGAAGAATTTGTCGGAGAAACCTTCGGGCGTATCAACAAAGAAGAAGCAGGCTTATTGCTGAAAGAGCTGGAAGCGTACATCCAACGGATAGGCGGAAACCGGATTCTCGAAGAACGTATCGACTTCGGACTCATCTCACCTTACAAGGCACAAGTGCAATACTTGCGGGGAAAAATAAAAGGCAGCGCTTCGCTACGTCCCTACCGCAGTCTGATAACAGTCAATACCGTCGACGGATTTCAGGGACAGGAACGTGATGTAATCTTTATCAGTCTGGTACGTGCCAATGAAGAAGGACAGATCGGCTTTCTGAACGATTTACGCAGAATGAATGTGGCGATAACAAGGGCACGCATGAAATTGGTTATCCTGGGAGAAGCGGCTACCCTAAGCCACCATGCTTTCTACAAGAAACTGCTTGAATATGTAAGGACTATTAATGATAAGCAATAAAAAAGAGGGTATGTCAAGACTAAAATCCGCTTGCCATTTGTTTCTTTTCAGATACGGAATCATCAAGCGTATTTTGACACACCCCCTTTTGTCATTCTCCGATTTACACCGGGAATCAGTTGTTTTCCGGACGGAGTTTGCGAACCGTTACGGCTGTCTGCCACATTTCGCTTTCACGCAATGCTTTCAGTTCTTCGTTCAGTTTCTCACGATAGTCGGGTTTGGAATTGCTGTCGATGGAAATCTGGGCTTCGTTACCGGACTTCACGCTCTGATACAGTTTCTGTACAACCGGCTTGATAGCATCGTGGAACGGGCCCATCCAGTCGAGTGCCCCGCGTTGGGCAGTAGTGGAACAGTTGGCATACATCCAGTCCATACCGTTCTTTGCAAACAACGGCATCAATGACTGGGTCAGCTCTTCAACCGTTTCGTTGAACGCTTCCGACGGAGTATGGCCGTTTTCACGCAACACCTCGTACTGAGCCAACAGCAATCCCTGGATAGCACCCATCAAAGAACCGCGTTCACCGGTCAGGTCGGAAGTTGCTTCACGGATGAAAGTAGTTTCAAACAGATAACCGGAACCGATGCCGATACCCAATGCAAGCGTTCTGTCCAAAGCCTTGCCCGTAGCATCCTGATAGATAGCGTAAGAAGAGTTCAAGCCACGGCCTTCGAGGAACATTGTACGCAGTGACGTACCCGAACCTTTGGGGGCAACCATAATAACATCAATATCCGTGGGAGGAACCACACCCGTACGGTCGCTCCAGGTAATAGCGAAACCGTGAGAGAAGTAAAGAGCCTTTCCGGGAGTCAAGAACGGCTTGATAGTAGGCCATACGGACATTACAGCCGCATCCGACAACAGACACATAACGATAGTACCTTTCTGGCAAGCATCCTCGATGCTGAACAACGTCTCGCCCGGAACCCATCCGTCTGCAACCGCTTTCTCATAAGTCTTACCCTGACGCTGGCCTACGATAACGTTGAAGCCATTGTCGCGCAGGTTGCAAGCCTGACCGGGACCCTGTACACCGTAACCGATAACTGCGATTGTCTCATCCTTTAAAATCTCACGTGCTTTTTCCAAAGGAAACTCTTCGCGGGTCATTACATTTTCAATAACACCGCCAAAATTCAATTGTGCCATTTTTTAGTTTTAATTTTTATTTGTGGCTTATGCCAACCGATTGATTAATAAATTATTTCTCTACAAATATCACTTTAGAACGGCAAACCGCTTCGCCGCCATTCTTTCTTACTTCTATATCATACGTGCCGTTTCCTACATAGTCCTTATAAAAGGTAAGCTCGTCACCGTAATAGCTCTCCGCCACATATGCCATTTCGAAACGGCGGATGCGGCTCTCCTTATACAACTCTATCGGAAACAGATCAAGAATATGCTCGATATAGCGAATGCTGTTCACATGTCCGTTAATATCAATATCGCTATATTTGGCATTCAGGGAAGAAGCCGGTTCCGTAGAAGTCACTTTTATACGCGAGGGCTTCTCGATGGGGCAAGGCTCGTCGCACACATAATCCACGATACTGCCGCCATGCAAAGCCAGCAGGTCGGCGGGTTTACGGGTATTGAGACTAATCATCGCCCATACGGAACGGGCATACCCTATCTTTTTTCCGTCTTTGTCGATAATGGCAAAGTTACGGTCGGTGAAGAGGCGGTACACGTTTTCCACCCACGTCCGGATAGAAAAATCCTCGTATTGATACGGCATTTCATCCAACTCGACAGCCAGGCGGGAAAGCACCCACGTATAATTGTCCTCATTCAAGGTAGCAATACCGAAACCGCGTTCCGTGGCATGAAACCCTGCACAGTTCAGCAAATGGTTGCCAAGCACACCCATTGTCAGGCGGCCGGTAAAGTCCACATGGAACGGTTCGGCTACAAACTTATAAGTTCCTATCTTATTATTCTCACTCATAGTCCTTCTTGTTCTTTACTCCGGCGGTATTTTGCTTCACGATCCGCCAGATATTCGTTTACGCGTTCAAAGCAGCTTGTCGTGATGGCCACGCGGCCGGAACGTACAAACTGGAGTACGCACTCCAAAGCACTCAGCTCTTCATAGAGGTTGGTTATCTCCTCGCTCATACCGTTCTTTTCTACAATGGAGAACACGGAGTTCACCTCCACGATGCGCGCGTTGTATTTACGGATGATTTTGGACACTTCCGGTTTCTCTTCCAGTATGGGGGTCGTTATCTTATACAGCGCAATCTCATGCTGGTAGATTTCATCGTCCGTGAAATAGTGCGCCTGCAGCACATCTATTTTTTTGGTGATTTGCTTCGTCACCTTCTCGATAGTATCCTTATCCGTCCAGGCTGTAATGGTATATTTATGTACCCCCTTGATAGAGGATGCCGAAACGTTCAAACTCTCGATATTGATTTGCCGGCGGGTAAATACAGCCGTTACCTGATTCAGCAAACCTGCAAAGTTTTCCGAATGAACGATGATTGTATATAATGTCTTGTCCACGTTGGTTTAATTATAATTCATAATTCTCTAACATTCCAGCAACATCTGGTTCACCGAGCCGCCCGGCGGTGTCATCGGCATCACATTTCCTTCCTCCTCTACGCAAGCTTCCAGCAGGAACGGGCCGTCTGTTGCAATCATCTCACCGATGGCTTTCGCCAATTCCTCGCGGGTAAATACCCGACGTGCCGGAATTTCGTAGGCGGAAGCAATCTTCATATAGTCGGGATTCATCATTGGAGTGAACGAATAGCGGCGGTTGAAGAACATGGCCTGCCATTGACGAACATTACCGAGGAAGTTATTGTTCAGCAAAATCATCTTGACGGGCGCTTTCTGTTCCATTACCGTACCCAGCTCCTGCAGGTTCATCTGCAAACCGCCGTCACCCATAAAGACGCAAACCGTGCGGTCGGGACGACCGAAAGTAGCGCCGATAGCGGCAGGAAGACCGAAACCCATTGTGCCCAAGCCGCCGGAAGTGACGATGCTGCGTTCCTTGCTATACTTAAAGTAACGGGCGGACATCATCTGGTTCTGACCTACATCCGTTACCAAAACAGCCTCATTGTCCGTAGCCTCGCTGACGGCACGCACCACTTCACCCATGCTCAACTTATCTCCTGCCGGATGCAGTTCGGGACGGATAACCTTCTCCTCTTCCATCTGCTCGTAGGGCAGGAAGCTATCCAGCCACTCTTTATGTCCGGCAGGTTTCAGCAATTCGGTTACTGCGGCAAGAGTCTCCTTACAGTTGCCCAATACGGCCACATCCGTCTTTACGTTCTTGTCTATCTCCGCCGGGTCGATGTCGAAATGGATTATTTTTGCCTGCGACGCATACGTAGCCAGCTTGCCCGTAACACGGTCGTCAAAGCGCATACCCACTGCAATCAGCACATCGCATTTATTGGTATTGATATTCGGTCCCAGATTGCCGTGCATACCCAGCATGCCTTTGTTCAGAGGATGAGCCGTAGGCAATGCGGAAAGCCCCAGCAGCGTACATCCCGCAGGTATATCCGCCTTTTCGATGAAAGCACGCAATTCGTTCTGCGCATTGCCGAGTTCCACGCCCTGCCCCACCAATACCAACGGACGCTCCGCCGCATTTATCAGTTCGGCGGCTTGTTGTATGGCTTCCGGTTCCATTTCGGGCACAGGCAGATAGCTGCGTACATAATCCACTTCGACAGGCGTGTATTCCGTCTTATCCACCTGGGCATTCTTGGCAAAATCCAGTACCACCGGACCGGGACGTCCGCTCCGTGCGATATAGAAAGCGCGGGCCACCGCCCATGCCACATCTTCCGCACGGCGAATCTGGTAACTCCACTTCGTGATAGGTTGCGTAATGCCTACCAAATCCACTTCCTGAAAGGCATCCGTTCCGAGAAATCCCGTAGCCACCTGTCCGGCAATGACAACAACCGGTGTGCTGTCTATCATGGCATCTGCAATACCTGTAATGGTATTCGTAGCGCCCGGACCGCTGGTAACCAGACATACGCCGACCTCGCCCGACACACGTGCAAAGCCTTGTGCGGCATGAGTAGCCCCCTGTTCGTGGCGAACCAGGATATGATTCAAATTCTTCCGGTGATCGTACAAGGCATCGAATACCGGCATGATGCTGCCACCCGGATAACCGAAAATGGTCTTTACTCCCTGATGCTCCAGAGAGCGCATCAATGCTTCTGCGCCTGTTATTAAGTTTTCCATATCTATTTATTATTGTTTTTCGGGTACGGAATTCCCAATTATTCTATCAGTCTCACAGCCCCTTTATCAGCCGAGCTTACCATACTTGCATACGCTTTCAATGCTTTCGACACCTGGCGGTCGCGGGTTACCGGCGTCATGGGACGGGCAGCCAGCTCCTCATCCGTCAGTTTCACATTGATGGAGCGGTTCGGTATATCTATTTCGATGATGTCACCGTCCTGAATCTTACCGATATTGCCTCCGGCAGCAGCTTCGGGAGAGATATGTCCGATGCTCAGTCCGGAAGTGCCGCCACTGAAGCGTCCGTCGGTAATCAGCGCACACTCCTTGCCCAAATGACGGGATTTGATGTACGAAGTGGGATAAAGCATTTCCTGCATGCCCGGACCGCCTTTCGGACCCTCGTGAGTGATGACAACGACATCGCCGCTGACAACCTTTCCACCCAGAATACCGTCGCACGCAGCTTCCTGCGAGTCGAATACTTTGGCAGGACCGGTAAACTTCCAGATGCTTTCATCCACTCCCGCCGTTTTTACCACGCAGCCGTCCTGCGCTATATTTCCTTTCAGTACAGCCAGTCCGCCGTCCTTGCTGTAAGCATGCTGCAGGTCGCGGATACAACTTTCGGCACGGTCGGTGTCCAATTCCTTATAATAAGTATCCTGCGAACCGAGTGCCAGATTAAACTTTCCGGCAGCGGCACTGGAATATTTCCTGACCGCCTCCTCACAGACGTTCGGGCCGGTGATGCAATACCTGTCTATCTCCTCGGCCAGCGTCATTCCGTCTACGCGGCGTACGGCCGTGTCCACCAATCCGCCTTTGGCAAGTTCGCCCATAATGGCAACGATGCCGCCGGCACGGTTTACATCCTGTACATGATATTTTTGGGTATTGGGAGCAACTTTACACAGGCAGGGCGTTTTGCGCGACAGCATATCTATGTCGTCCATCGTGAAGTCCGCTCCGGCTTCATGGGCCACCGCCAGCAGGTGAAGCACCGTATTGGTAGAACCGCCCATTGCAATATCCAGCGTCATCGCATTCAGGAACGCCTCGCGGGTGGCAATGCTGCGGGGGAGCACACTTTCGTCTCCTTCCTCATAATACTTATAAGCGTTTTCAACAATCAGCCTGGCAGCGTCCTTAAACAGTTGCTTGCGGTTTGCGTGGGTAGCCACAATCGTACCGTTACCCGGAAGAGCCAGTCCGATAGCTTCGTTCAGGCAGTTCATGGAATTGGCGGTAAACATACCCGAACAGCATCCGCAGGTGGGACAGGCATGCTGTTCAATCTTGGCAACATCCGCATCGCTCACGCTGTTGTCGGCCGACTTAATCATTGCATCAATCAAGTCAAGATGCTGTCCGTTCCACTCCCCGGCTTCCATAGGACCGCCGGAAACGAACACCGTAGGGATGTTCAGCCTCATCGCAGCCATAAGCATACCCGGAGTAATCTTGTCGCAGTTGCTGATGCACACCATAGCATCCGCCTTATGCGCATTCACCATATACTCCACGCTGTCGGCTATGATGTCGCGCGAGGGCAACGAGTACAGCATACCGTCATGCCCCATCGCAATGCCGTCGTCAATGGCAATCGTATTGAACTCGGCGGCAAAGCAGCCTTGCTTTTCTATCTCTTCCTTTACAAACTGACCTATCTCGTGCAGATGCACATGTCCCGGCACAAACTGGGTAAAAGAGTTGACTATCGCGATTATGGGCTTTCCCATCTGTTCTTTCTTCATGCCGTTGGCCGTCCATAACGCGCGGGCACCTGCCATACGGCGGCCTTGTGTGCTGAACGAACTGCGTAACTGATGTTTCATCTTATCTGTCTCCTTTTATGAAAAAAGCCTTTCTCACCGTAATGAGAAAGGCTTACTATAAATATCTTTACCGTACAAATACATACACAACCTTTCTCACGCTCTTGATGCCACCACCACGACGCGAATAATATGCAGGACTGCCAGGTTTATGGATGTATGCAGGTTCATAACTAAATTATCTTTATTATTCTCTTATCCGTTATTTATGCTGCAAAGGTAAATGCTTTTTTATAATCTCCAAACAAATTGAAGAAAAAAAAGATATAAACATGAATAATCGTAAGGAAACCATGCTTTAAAATCTTATTTTATCACTTGACGGTTATCCATAAAACGATTCGGATACTTTACAGAAGTAATGCCAAACACTTACAAAGCACTTAATAATCTGAAAATTACCGGGACGCTTCCTCTCCCGAAGCAAAATATTCGTATCTTTGCGCATTGTCAAAACAGACAATGCAGTATTTACTAATAAGAAATAACAAATTAATGGAAACAGTAGAAAACAAGTACATCACCTTAGCATATAAGTTGTACACAATCGAAAACGGAGAAAAAGAGTTCACAGAAGAAGCTCCCGCAGAGCACCCGTTCCAATTCATATCGGGACTGGGCCTCACATTGGAATCTTTCGAGAACCAGGTGAAAGACCTGAACAAAGGCGATAAATTCGACTTTACAATCAAAGCCGAAGAGGCTTACGGCGAGTATGACGAGGAGCATGTCATCGACCTCCCCAAAAACATCTTCGAGATAGAAGGCAAGTTCGACAGCGAACGCGTAGTAGAAGGCGCCGTAATCCCCTTGATGACCTCGGAAGGCCAACGTATCAACGGAAGCGTAGTCGAAGTAAAGGACGATGTAGTAGTAATGGACATGAATCACCCCCTGGCAGGCTGCGACCTGAACTTCGTAGGTGAAATCACCGAAAACCGTCCTGCCACCAACGACGAACTGTCGGAAATGGCACGCATGATGAGCGGCGGCGGATGCGGTGGCGGATGCAACTGCGGAGACTGTAGCAGCGAATGCTGTAGTTAACGGTTAATGATTAAGGGTTAGCGATTAGTGGTTAGTGATTAAGAGGTGGTGATTTGGTTTATCAATGGCACATATTCATAATGCTGCGATTAATCGCTAACCATTAATCACTAATCATTCCCCCTTAATCACTAATCGCTAACCTCTAATCACTTACTTGTCATAATTTCCAGGACTACTTTGTCGGTTTCATTCATTCCTTTGGAACCTATCTTCGTGAGGTTTCGGATACTTTGGTCTACATCTTCATCAATAATTCCTTCAACGGAAGTGACGCAACGGTTTTCCATTGCCATGATGGCGGAGAGGACGGCGGTAGAGACGCCGGTAGTTACTTTCAAGGCGCAACTGGGTTTGGCGCCGTCGCAAATCATTCCTGTAAGGTTGGCAATCATGTTCTGAACGGCAAAGGATACTTGTTCGTAAGTACCGCCCATGAGCCAGGTAATGCCGCAACTGGAGCCGGTGGCGGCTACTACGCAACCGCATAGGGCAGACAGGCGTCCCAGACTTTGCTTGATATAAATCACGGTCAGATGGCTGAGCATGAGGGCACGGATCAACTCTTCTTCCGATTTGCCGTTCTCCTCGGCATAGACCAGCACGGGCAATGTAGCGGAAATACCCTGGTTTCCACTGCCCGAATTACTCATTACCGGTATCATAGCACCTGCCATACGGGCATCGCATGCACCGGACGTGTAAGAAAGGATATGGGAGAATACGCTGTCACCCAAAATCTTGTGTTCATAATTGCCACGTAACATTCTGCCCAGTCCATGACCGTAGTTCCCGTCGAAAGAACGTTCGGCGGCGGCCTTATTCAAACGGGCGGTTTCAAGGATAAAACGAATTTCGTCCAGCGGGGCATTCATGGCAAAGTCATATACCTTCCGCAAGGTCAGGCCTGCGACTTGTGCCTCCTCTTCTCCGCAACCCGCACTTTGCTTGTTTAAAAGGACATCGCCGTTACGGGCTATATATATAAAGGTGGTATGGCCGCCGGCTATAATGGCAGTGGCTTTATTCCCGCCGGATTTGCAGCACACCTCGATATAAAGCTTTTCCGTGATATTCTTCTTCAGCGATATATCGATGCGTTTTTCGCCGATAAAGCGTTTTCCCTCTTCTACGGCGGCAGGATTGCAGTCTTTCAGCACTTCCAACTGATACTCCGACTTGCCTATCAGCGCTCCCAGGGCTATAGCTATGGGCAGTCCAATCATACCTGTGCCGGGAATGCCCACTCCCATTGCGTTCTTCAGGATATTGGCACTCAACAAGACATCTATTTTCTCCGGCTTTGCCCCCAAGGTTTCGGTTGCTTTCGCCACACATAAGGCAACAGCAATGGGTTCCGTACAGCCAATGGCAGGAACTACTTCGCGCTGTACCAAAGCAATTATTTGTTTTCTTTCGGCTTCAGTCATACCATATATATTTTTATTCAATCTTTATACAAAGATATACGGAATAACAAATAAATACCAGAGTTTACCGCACTTTTTTCTTCTTGTATCTGTTATTACAAAATAATAGCGTATTTTTGCAAACTGCTAAACTGTATTTATTTATCAACATTCAAAAAAGAAGGATATGAATTTTAAGAAGTGGACTACTGCTCTCATGCTTGCCTTAGCCGTTTCGTCCTGCATACAAGACGAAGCGCTCAACTCCGAAGCAGCCATTGACGCCTGTACAGGCGCGGATGTACAATTGGCTCACATCAACAGTGACTCTAAAGAAATAAACATATATGTACATAAAGGGGCAAACCTTGCCAAACAGCAACTGCTGTTTACGCTGCCCGACGGTGCCACCATCAAGGCAGACGAACATTCACCGAATGACATCCTTAACAATTACGATTTCAGCAACGAGTCTCACTCCCGCACCTTTACCGTCACTTCCGAAGACGGCGAATGGACCGCTACCTATACCGTAAAAGTAGTACCTGCCGAAATGCCGGAAACATTCCATTTCGAAGACCTGCTTCCCTCTGCCGGTACCGAATACGACATTTTCTACGAGTTCGAACCCGGAACTTCAACCAGTGTTTCGCGCGTAGCGCAATGGTCCAGCGGCAACCCCGGCTACAAACTTACCGGCATGACAGACAACCGCACCGGCTATCCTACGCAGCAGGTTACTGACGGCTACCGCGGCAACGGACTGAAACTGACCACTTGCGACACCGGAAGTTTCGGAGCCATGGTGCAAATGTATATTGCCGCCGGAAACCTGTTTATCGGTTCCTTCGACCTGGCAAACGCACTGAAAGATCCTCTGCGTGCCACCAAGTTCGGCATACAGTATTACAAACGCCCCATAGCGTTGAAGGGTTACTTCAAATTCAAGGCAGGAGAAGTTTATACCGATGAAGGCGAAGTACAGAAAGACATGAAAGACCGTTTCGACATTTACGCCATACTGTACGAAGCAAACGAGAACTCCTTTATGCTGGACGGCAGCAACAGCCTGACTTCCGAAAACATCGTAGCCAAAGCCCAAATCAGTGAAGAGGCTGCTATAGAAACCGACGAATGGACAGCGTTTGAGTTACCTTTTGAACCTATGAACGGTAAAGAGATAAACAAGTTGAAACTGCAGGACGGCAAGTACAAATTAAGCATCGTCCTCTCCTCCAGCGTGAAAGGCGCGTACTTCAAAGGGGCAGTCGGCAGCACATTATACGTAGACGAATTAGAACTTATAAGCGAAGAAATCTGATTATAGAATATGAAAAAGCATCATTTTATTTGCACGATAGCCGTACTGCTGGCAATGGTAGCCAACGTACAGGCACAAGAAGAGAGAAACAAAAGTCTTATCAACTCCTATCTGCACGGTTGGGAATACAACATTAAAGCCGGATTCAATATCGGCGGTACATCTCCCATTCCCCTGCCCAAGGAGATACGCAAGATAGACAGCTATGCACCGGGCATCGCCATTGCCATCGAAGGTAATGCCACCAAGTGGTTCGACGAAAAGAAAAAGTGGGGACTTACCCTGGGACTGCGGTTGGAGAACAAGAACATGACTACCGAAGCCACCGTAAAGAACTACGGTATGAAAATCATCAATACCAACGGCGGAGAGCTGGCAGGTCTTTGGACGGGTGGAGTCAAAACCAAAGTGAAAAACTCCTATCTCACCATTCCCATCCTTGCCGACTACCGCATCAGCAAGCGCTGGATAGTATCGGCAGGTCCGTACTTCTCCTATCTGCTGGAAGGCAACTTCTCCGGACACGTGTACGAGGGTCACTTGCGCACACCCGACCAGACCGGTTCCAAAGTGGAGTTTACCGGTGAAAGCATCGCAACTTACGATTTCTCCAACGAGTTGCGTAAGTTCCAGTGGGGTATCCAATTTGGGGGCGAATGGAAAGCGTTCAAGCATCTCACCGTGCATGCCGATGTAACGTGGGGATTAAACAATATCTTCCAGAAAGACTTCGATACGATAACGTTTAATATGTATCCTATCTATCTGAACTTAGGATTTGGGTATGCATTCTAAACAAGATTTTTTCGTTTTTTGTCGTCACTCGTCACTTTTCGTCTTAATGCATTAAGGACGAAGGTGTTATCTGGTGACGACAAGCTTATATACAGTGACGACCGATTTTTGGTCGTCACTTTTTCATTTTATACGAGGGTATTCCGTTAGTATCAACACTTGGTAGTTAAAATACCAATGCTTGGTACATGAGATACCGCTACGTGGTATTTGGAGTACCAATGTTTGGTACTTATATTATACATAACATACTGTATCCTCTCAAGTAGAACTTTATGATGCTAAAGTTGACCTTTACAACTCTCAAGTAGCCCTTTACAACTCCCAAACAATCCAATAGCTTATGGAAATTAGATAGACAACCCTATATAGGATTTTAATAATAATCAATCAACTTCGCTTAGGACGACACATATTAAATATAAAGGATACTTCTTCACAGAAGTATCCTTTATATTTAATATCAATTACTTTAGCCGAAAGGATCTAATTACTCTTTTATCAATTCAAAATCATCAACAATCAATGTACTACCCGGAGCACCCCAAAACTTATCACCATCCTTACTTGAAGAACAAGCAATAGTCATACGATATTTTTTATTGGTATCATACTGCTTTTTCCATTCCAAAGGTAACTCAAACTTTTTCCAATCAGTTTGAGCACCACCAATCAATTGTCCAATAGCAGCAATACGGCTTGAAGTATAAATATTCTTTTCCTCTTCATCTGTACCGGTTAGACAATCAGACCAGCCTATTTCATCATAAGCAGTTGTTTCATATAAAACTACGCTAATCATAAATTCATCAACTTTAGTTTCGTCTACTACAGCTTCATGGCAATGTTCTTTATATGGTTTGGTATTTACAATATAATATACATCACCAGGAGTATATTTATACCATCCTCGCAAAGAAATAGGTTTTTCTTTGCAGGGGATACCAAATTTAGTGCTATTTAAGGTATTAAAATCAGTCTTAAATTTTCCTAGAAATAAAGAACCTGTAGTCACTTTAGGAGCTTTTGCTATACCCAGATCTTGTCCTTTTGTATCAATAGACTGAATTTTTGCTGCAGCAGTTCCCGAATGAGAATCATCTGTTTGCATTATGACATAACTATCAGTAAGATTGAACCCTTTCAAGAAATGTGCTCCGGTATTACTACTTGCCCATCCCTCCGCTTCATAGAAAGTATTTTCAGGTTCTTGTCCTTCTACTCCAGGAAGCCACTTTTCAAAATCATACACATCTTCAGTACCTGAAATAAAAACTTGATACTCCTTTATAACCGTACCATCTTCAGAAGTAACCGTATAAATCACCTTTTTATTATCAGAAAAATCCTGTGCCACACCAGACTCAGGAGCTATCGTTGCTTTATGAGAATAAGTAATTGTAGGCACTAAAGCCTTTAAATCATCAGCAGTAGCAGAGGCTTTCACCTTAAAAGTAATCGTATTGTCTTCATTGATTACTGGTTGTTCTGCAACAATAGGATTATTCTCGAAAACAAAACTTGTAATCAAAGCATCCGAACTCTTTCGAGCAGAAACCTTATACTCCGTCACTGTTGTACCATCCTCAGAAGTAACCTTATAAATCACTACCTTATTTCCGGAGAAGTCTTGCGTCACACCCGATTCCGGAGTAACCGTTGCATTTTCAGAAATTGTAATTATCGGCTTCAATGCTTTCAAATCATCATCTGTTGCGGTTTCAGCCACTTTAAAAGTGATAGTTTTATCTTCATTGATTACAGGTTGCTCCGCAATAATATCGCTATCGAATTTGAACTCCTTAATCAAAGCTTCCGAACTTTCGTTCCCTGTCATTTTTTTACCTTTATATTCTACACGAACTTTCATTAGGTCATTATTCACATTCACTTTAATTATCAATTCAATATCTTCACCATTGATAGCTCCTTCCACAGAGACCGCACATTTACCGACAACCAAATCTAAATCTGCGTTACCGGTAAATGAATATTTATCCCCCTCAACTTTCAAAGGACAATTATCAATAGCTAAATCCCCAATAGTAATCGGAGCACCGCCAACCGTTATTACAAAGTTCTTCAATTCCAAACCGATTGAAGTGTCGGAAGACTTCTTGATAGTTATCTTTTGCTGCATGCCTTTGGCTATTTCCACATTTGGTTCATAGTAAACATCCATCAAGCCCTTGTAGTCACCGACAACCTCTCCAACTACTCCAGAATTGCCCGGCGCCTCATCGTCATCGCTACAAGCGGTAAATAAACTCATTGAACAAATCAATGCGAATAAATAAAACAAATTTTTCTTCATACAAATACTTGTTTAGTTAATAAAATCCCTCACTACTGTCCCGTAAAAGTGGATAAATAGTTCTTTGAAATTATTGAAATATAGTCAATTACACGGTTTTTTGAAA
>NZ_JBCODG010000059.1:0-29280 GCF_040928965.1 Bacteroides sp. 2201st1_D9_2201SCRN_220225
TATTTTCTGCAAATTTACGCTCTTGGAACCATATAAACAACTGTACTACAATATTTTAATTTATAGAACTCCTCTTAT
Organism: Bacteroides sp. 2201st1_D9_2201SCRN_220225; assembly: GCF_040928965.1. Classification (NCBI taxonomy): domain Bacteria; kingdom Pseudomonadati; phylum Bacteroidota; class Bacteroidia; order Bacteroidales; family Bacteroidaceae; genus Bacteroides; species Bacteroides sp. 2201st1_D9_2201SCRN_220225. The sequence goes on from NZ_JBCODG010000059.1 coordinate 79, forward strand.
AAAACAATGGTCCATCTACATACAGCGGCGCATAATCATTTTCTTTGTTCGATCCGATAATATTCCAAAGCTGTTCATATATATCTGATCTACTGGTCTCTTTTTCATAAATTGTCCGCTCAAGGGAAATTTTAGGAATAACACACTCTCCCCCATTTATAACATCGGCACCATTCTCCGTAAGAGCTATAAAATCTCTATCTTTTAAGTAGAGATAGCCATTATCAATGAGGGTATTTACCAGGAAATACAATATACCCAGTTGATTACGAGTAAATTGCTTTTCAGCTGCAAATCTAAAATTTCTGAGCATGTTACCTTGCCCGGCTTTAAAGCATCTTGATTTTTGAAAGAAATCAAATATATATGTAATATAGGATTCTAAAATTTCTTGTTTCATAAGTAATATCATTGTCTTTGCAAAAGTACAAAATAATTGGCAACCAATAAACTATGCTCCTCCTATTCTTTCAAAAAACTCATGTCTTCAGACAAATCCAACCAGTTGCTTATCCGTGAGGCTATCCGCAAGATAGCCTTGGGACGGAGTATGGAGCGTATCAATCTGGCTCCCGGAGGCATGTCCGGTATCGGTACGGCCCGCATGATACACGGCTATGTCGCCAAGATACACGACAACCCCTCGGACGAGGAGTTTTCCGACTACGGCGGTACCATTGATGTCGGCGAGTACCCGGACGAGACGGCCTCCGCCGAACCTGTTATCCATAAAGGCGTGTTGCTCTCGGCCGCCACCAACAGCGAAGGCGGCTTCCTGATCGTCCCCGCACTTTTTTCCGACGTGACCATCTTCATGGATGCCGCCACCCGTTATGCCTATGTGGTTAACTTCTCCCATGTGGATATCCTGCGGCTCAATGCCCGCACGGAAACCGTCATCGGCGTGACCGAAATGGAGGAACTGGATCCGGAAAACGACTCTTCCCCGGACTACGACGAACTGGAAACCACCGGTAACGAGACCTCCACCCACTATACGCCGACGGCCGTCACAACAACCGTTAGGAATGACAAGGACAAGGAAGCGACAACCGTTATCGATGCGGAAAGCATCACGCATACGGTGGACAAGTCTGAAGTCAGACAGACAGCAGATAAAGTGGTACAAAAGGTCAATTCCACGACCGTTGCCGTTGCCGACAACAAGGTGACGCTCGGTGACGAGAATGCCACCGAGCCGCTGGTTCTGGGTAATGAGCTTGCCCGGCTGATGCTCGACTTCCTGACGGAATGTTCGAAAATCATGACTCCCACACTGATGGGCACGATGTCGCCGATCAATATGCCGAACTTCATCTCGCTGACATCACGTATCCAGAAATTTCTTTCCAAGACCAGCTATACCAAATGAGCGTACAACTGCATCCCGATATAGAAACCCTCGACAAGGAGAGCCTGTGCTATTCCATCTATGCACAGCTGTACCATAACTTTTTCAATGCCCAGCAGAAAAAGGACGACGAGCATCCTTACGGCATCGAGGAAGGCGACGAGACCAGCCTGAGACTGAAGAATACCGCTTACGGTTTTGCATCCGCCATTGCCGGAGCCGTTACGGGAGAAGGCGGTTCCGGAAGCGGTGGCTTGCTGTTGGATTACCTGAAGAAATCGGGCGGTGACATGACCGGCAAGCTCAGTGCCAATTACGGTTTCGAAGCCGGCATTGGAAACACCCGTATCCTGGAAACCTATTCGCAGGACATTACCGATCCGGAAGGTGTGGTAACTGCCATCGAGTACGGTATCAGGATTACCGGCAACCTGAAAGTCGGGGGCGACAGCCTGCATATCGGCGGCAGGCAGTTGCTCCGTTACGACGCGGACAAGGCCACCGCTACAATCAACGCTTCCCATATAGACTTTCTGGATGCGACGGTACATTCCAAAGGGGCATGGATTATCGGGGACGAGGATACAGGAATATCCATCTCCCCGACACGGCTGGCCGTGGGCGGGCAGGATGTCTATCATCGTGGCAACGCCAATACGGACACGGTGGATTGGACGATGCGGGACGGCATGGTGAGACGGAATCTGACGGTGCGAGGGAGTACGGTCATGGATGGCGGACTGAAAGCCTTGCAAGGCGTGGAACTGGGCGACAAAGGGAAATGTCTGCTTTCGTTTTCGGAAGAGGATGTCGCGCTCGGCGGGTTCCTCTCGTTCCTGGACGGATTCGGCATCCGGATCGGAGATGTTCCCGTACTGCTCTGTACCGACAAGGACAAGATACAGTTCGGGAGTATCGGCGGTGACCTTCTTTTAGGCGGCGACCATACCCCGAAGATACGCCTGTTCTCCGGCATATCGGACGTGGACGGCGAGTGTCTGATGCTTTCCCCTTACGGAAAGGCTTGTTTTCCGGGCTCGCTGACTGTCCGCCACAACTACGGCGCCGACCTGCTCTCCTCATACCGGGTAGACACTTCCGATGAAGGTATCGTTATCCACAAGCGCTTGCGGATGGGCACAGCAGAGGGATTTATGTTCACAGGCGACAGGGAGCGCGTATCGCTTTCTTCCGAGGTAATCTACGAGGAAGAGGACGTAAGGACGGCTATCCCTCACAGCACGGATTTTTCACACCGTCCGTCCGTGAGCTGTTATGCCCCGCAGAACCGTCACAGCGAATCGTTCCATATCCGCACCGATGCCGATTTCGTTACGGTCGCTGTTCCGTTGGAAGCAGCCGGGCATATCGGAATCCATGCGTCGCCCACCCGGATTACTGACAGAATCCTATACTTGACAGAGGCGTTACGCCTGCAAGCGGTGGAGGACGGTATCCGGCATTACGGAAACAGCGTCTTTACCGGGTCGCTCTCTTCGGAGTTCTTTTCCCCGGGCCTTTCCGGAAGCGGATGGGCTGTCCGCCGGAACCGGACGACAGGAGGCGTCTCCGCCACATTCGACGAGGTGGTGGCCCGCCGTAAGTTCCGCGCCTATGAGTTCGAGGTCGAAAAGACTTCGGTAACCAACGGTTCCTTCTGGATCAGCGACAGCTGTTCGGGAGACACCGTGGAAAAACTGTCATAATCCATGTCCGTATTCCGTTATCCGACATACAAGATCCGTATTGCCCCCGACTCGCAGAAGACACAGGGACTGCAAGCCGGGGATATCATCCGCAGGCAATATGCCGAACGGGAGCGTACCGTCTATTCGCTGATGTGCGTGACAGAAACCGGAACGGAGCTTGTCGGAGACAAGGACGCCCCTTATTTCATCGGGGCATTGCTGGACGGGGACGAACCGCAGGGCGGTGAACTGCTGGACTTCGTGCGGATTACCAACCTGTTCGATACGGCACGTAGCGGCGCCTTGTACCTGACGGCTTCTGACAGCGATTCACCCTATATGGATGTCATCGACGGCATGGCGACCGAACGCTCCCTGTGCTATCCCGTCATGGACGGAGGCATGGCGGGAGTGCCGGACAAGTCCAGGTACGCCGTTTATGGCAGCATGCTGCAAACGGAATATCTGGATGCCGATTCGGAAGCGACACGCATTGTCCGCATTATCCGCAACGCGGAACCGGCAGGAAACGCTTCCTTCGGGCTGATGCTGACATTGGAAGAACCGGTCGGATACCCGGAGCGCCTGCTGGTATCGTTCAAGGTCAGGTCTTCCAAAACATCAGGTTCCGTACCGATCCGATTCGGCTATACGAACCGTGAAAAGACGGATGCGGAAGATGAAATCTCCATCGGCCGGGAATGGAAGTACAAGTTATGGGTCATCACCGTGGATTACCCGGCACAGTACAGCCGGAGCCTGTTTCTTGACCTGACATCAAGCCTGGCCTCCGAGGGGGACTGGTGCGAGGTCGCCGACCTGAACATTGTTCGTCTTGCCTCCGTATCCGCTTTCAGCGAGGCGAGCAAGGCCCGTGTGGGAAAGGTCAGCGGCATCATCGATCCGGTCTTCGGCATGTTGGATGGTTACGGGGCCTATTTCCAGAATCTCTATGCCACACGCAATGTCAATATAGCCGGCACGCTTACCGCGGGAGACGAGAACGGTTTTTCAAGCACGTTTTATGTGGGCAAAATCCACAAGAATGTCATACCCGACAGCCTGTCCTGCCGGTTCAGCCATTCGGAAGAGCTGGATGAAACATCTCCCGCCGGACTCGGGCGGTGTGTACGGATAGCCGGAGACAGTCTTCTTGGTGCGCAAAGTGCCGCCTGGCGGGAGGCTCATACAGGAGTCTGTTATTGTTTCTCAGTCTGGATAAAAGCGGAAGATACGGCAGCCATCCGGTTCTATCAGGATGAACATCTTGTCGGTGATCGGACGGTGGCTGCCGGTAAAGGATGGGTCCGTTATAATGTCCCGTTCCTCATACGCGGGTCAGATTCCCCCGTCATGTGTCTCGGCATTGCCGCTTCCGTCCCCCTGTCGTTGTCCGCCCCTCAATTGGAGGCCGGAAGGAACGTGACCCCCTATCAGGCGACCGATGAAGCCTTGTCCTACACGGACGATTACGGTGCCTGGTTCAATAAGGGAGGTATCGGGGGTACCATACAGAATCCCCTGTTGCGGCTGAACGAAGACGGCTCGATCGTTTCACGGGACGGTTCTTTCGTCATCCATCCGGACGGGACGGGCCATTTCGCCTCGGGACGGTTCAAGTGGGGCAAGGATACCATCGAACTGCGCGATGTGACCATCCGCTGGGAAGACCTCGATGAGGAGGCGCAGGAACTGCTCAAGCCCCGTTCCGTCTCCCTGACAGGCGGCACGGCGTTCCATTTCAAGGACGAGCTTTCAGGCGCATGCGAGCCGGAGAATATCCCGCTTGTGGCGACCGAATACAATTTCGAGCCGGAAAGTCGGCAGTGGGAATACCTTGCCGTTGACGGCATATGGAAAGATGCCGGATGCAATGCCGCCGTATTTGAAATGACACCCCCGTTTCATGGCTGGGAAGGGCGCGACGTGCTGACCCTCCGCTACACGGCAACATACCGTAATGAAAAAATCAGTGCGACCCATACCTTTTTCAAACTTTACGACGGATCTCCCTCCTATACTGTTTATGTGGAGTCTGAAAACGGCACGACATTCCGCAACGGAATCGTCTCGACGGTACTCCGTGCCAGGGTGTACAGGGGCGGTGAAGAGATTACATCGCTCATTCCCGACGGCAATTTCCGCTGGATACGGACGAGCCGCGATACGGAGAGTGACAGGATATGGAACGCCGCACCGCGTTACGGCAGGGAGATAGAGATAACCGGCGGGGACGTGTGGCGCAAGGCCGTTTTCGATTGCGAAGTGGAAATAACAAATAACCGATAATCTATTATGGCAGTAAAAGTAGCCCGCGGGCAGGTCACCATCATCGACCAGAACGACGCGGTATCGTTGCAGGCATTCATCGGCTCCTCGCAGCCCCTGACACAGGTGTACAACAGAGACAACAATGCCTATGCCCCTTCGTGGGCGGCTTCTCCCTATCTGGTACTTACCCCTTCGCTCTTCGTCAGCGGTCAGGCGGCGACCGACCAGATCACCTCGGTAGGCAATGCCGCGACGCTTACGGCAGGCGTGAAGAGCGGCTCGGCCAAGTGGTACAAGAACGGTACGGCGATCGTCTCCGGACAGGACAGCTGCACCATCGGCGCGGCATCGGCCAAGTATGCCCTTACCGTCAAAGCCAACCACATGACCGTTTCCGCTCCGCAAGTGCGTTATACTTTCGAGGCGGTTTACATCGACGCCAACGGGCTGGAGATTCCGTTCCGGGCGGAGATTCAGTTCACGCAGCACCTGAACGCCGGAGCGATGATCGCCGCCGTGGCGTATGCACCCGACGGCATCGTATTCAAGAACGACGAGGTGGCGACGCTCAGGGCGCATTGCGACCTGTGGCGCGGAGCCTCTATCGACACGACGAACGTCACCTACGCGTGGGGCATCAAGGATTCGGCGGTATTCGCGGGCACGACACTGACAGCTGCCGCGGCAGCCGGAGCCACGACCATAACGGTCGCTTCGGTAATGAACATGGAGGCGGGAGGCAGGATAACCATAGGATCGGCACAGTACACCATTTCGGCAGTCAACGCCTCCACGAAGGTCGTGACGCTGACCTCCGCACTGAGTGCCGCAGCCGCATCGGGAGCCGCCGTTTCGTGTCCCTACTACAACTCCATGCTGGGTGCCGGCTGGGCATGCCTTACCTCGACCAATCCTCGGGGCGTGACGGCAGGCTGGACGACAAACGAAATCACGATTACGGCAGATGCCGTTCTCAACTTCGAGACCTTCAAGTGCGCCATCAAGGATACGGACACCTCGGCGGGCAACGCCTCGGCGAACAAGGTCGTCTGCGACATCATCTCCTTCACGGATATGTCCGACCCCATCACGGTTGATCTGGTCAGCCAGAAGGGGTTCACCATCAAGAACAACGGCAATGACGTGGATGCCAAAGCCGTGTTATACAGGGGCGGTGAGGAAATCGACACGGGCGGGACAGCTTATACCTATACATGGAAACTGTGGAACTCTGCCGGGACTTCCGTCGTGAAGACCTACACGGGAAAATCCATCACGGTCTCGAAAGCCGATGTGACGGGGAAAGGCGTGCTGATGTGCGAGGTATCGAAATAAACGACATGTCTTACAACGAATACGAGGGTGCCAAATACTTTTTGGGACACCCTCATTGCGTCTGACGTGTTTCCCGACAGGAAAGTCAGTCTCTTGGCATGGATTTCACGATCCCGCTCACGGGGTCGAATTGTACGGCGGCATTGTTGAACAGCCGCTCGATATGCCCGCTGCGGATCATTTCGGAGGTCGGCAGACAGTGAAGGACGGGCGTATCGATAAGGGCTATTCTGTCACTCAGCGAGAGGGCTATATCCAGTTCGTGAGTGGAGAACAGAATGCATTTGCCCTCAGCATGCGCTAACCGTGCGAGCAGGGAACACAATTCGTAACGGTTGGGCATGTCAAGAAACGAGGTCGGCTCGTCCAACAGGATGACGGGCGTTTCCTGAGCCAGAGCACGGGCTATCATAATGCGCTGGCATTCACCGTCCGACATCTTATCCATCGTGCGGCCGGCATACGCCTCCATTCCGACCGAAGAGAGCGACCGCATGACGATTTCCCTATCTTGAGGCTGCATGCGGCCGATCCAGTTGGTGTAAGGGGCGCGGCCGATAGCCACGACATCCTCGCACCGCAGGTTGGCGATGCGTGTGCGCTCGGTCGTGACAAATGCCAGTTGCCTTGCCTTCTCCGGAGTTCTCATGTTTGCGATACAATGTCCGTCGAGCAGGATTTTACCGCAATAATTATGATTCAGTCCGGCTATGGCACGGAGAAGTGTAGATTTCCCCGTGCCGTTCCTGCCAATAAGGGCAGTCAGCTGTCCTCTTTTGAAAGAGGCATCGACCTTATCGAGAAGCCTCTTCTCTGCGTAGCCTATGGAAAAATCGCACAGTTCTATCATACCGTCATCGATTTATTGCGTAAAACCACCCATACGACTATCGGGATTCCCAGCAGTGCGGTAATGGCATTTACGGGCAAAGTGAACATTTTGGAAACGATATCGCAAAGAAGCAATACCGCCGCCCCCGAGAGAAGGGTTCCCGGCAGGAGCACGCGGTGGTCGGCCTCGCGGAAGAGCATCCGCGCGACGTGAGGCATGGCAAGACCGATGAAGCCGATCGGGCCGCAGAAAGCCGTTACCGTGCCGGCCAGCAGCGTCGTCGAGAGAAACAGCAGACCGCGCGAACGGCGGATATTCAGTCCCATCGTTACGGCATATTCCTCGCCGAAGAGCAGGAGGTTGAGCGGTTTGATCGTCCATACGGCCAGCAGCAACCCGACGATGACCGACGGAAGGAGGATGGCGAGCTGCGGCACCGTCACGTCGCCGAGCGACCCCATCGTCCAGATGACGAACGCCTTTAACGCCTCCTCTTTGCTCAGATATTGCAATATCTGCACGACAGCGCTCACGCCTGACGAGAACATCATACCCAAAATCAATATCACCATAATGTCCTTTATGCGGTGTCCGACGGCAGCGATTACGAGCAGCACGACGGCCGCACCCAGCCAAGCCGCTCCGGCGATGCCTATCGACGAGCCGACGCCTGCCAGCACCACGAGCGCCACGCCGAGGCTTGCACCCGAGCTGATGCCCAGCACGTAGGGGCCGGCCAGCGGATTGCGGAACAATGTCTGCATCTGCAAGCCGCTGACCGATAGCGCCGCCCCGGCCAGCAGAGCCACAACCGCCTTTATCAGCCGTATGTTCAGTACGATTTTCGCCGTAGTCCGCGGGCAGTCGCCGCCCGTCAGGGCCGCCCATACGTCGCCGACGGGAATGCGAACCGCGCCCACAGCCAAATCCAACAGGAAGAGGCCGACCGTAAGCACGGACAACGCGGTGAACAGGATGACGGGGCGTGAACGCATCTATTTCAGTTGTTTGTAGTATACGAAATCTTCTTCGACCAACTCGGGGTGGAATATCTTCACGAGGTCGCGCAGAAGAAGGTCGGGATTCACGACGGCCGATTCGTAGTAGTCGTTGCCTCCGGCGGCATTGGTGCGGGCGTTGTTGTTATAGACATAGCCGTTTCGGACGCAGCGGGTATCGGCGAACTTCGGGCAGGCGGCTTTCAGTTCGTCGAGTGTGTTCGCCATGCCGACGTTCAGCCACATATCGGCCTCCGAAGCGAGCAGGTATGCCTCCTCCAAGTCGATAGGCGTCGAAGAGTTGCCCGTGTTCTTCTTGTAGATGTAGTCGCCTCCGGCGTCGGTAATCAGCCGCACGGCATAGTTTTCCGTCGAGGGCATGAACCACGAATCGCCGTAGGGCGTATTGAGCATGACCGACGGGGCATCGAGAACGGCACCGGACACTTTCTGTTTCAGCGCATTGTATCGGATCGGAATATCCGCGAATACCTTTTCGCCCTTCGCGCGTTTCCCGACGACCTCCGAAAGCGCCACCAGCCATTCGGCTTTGCCCAGCGGAGATTCTTCGAGATAATCGCCGACATACATGAACGGGATGCCGAGCTCCTTGAGTTTGCTCTCCATCGCACTGGCCCCGTTCACGCCGAAAAGCAGCACAAGGTCAGGGTCGAGCGACAACAGAAGTTCATAATTGATATTTCCCTCGTAACCCACGTCGCCGATGCTGTCGCGGCGTGCCTGAATGTCGGGATTGGAGATATAGTCGAGTCCCGAAACGCCGACCACACGTGCCGTCTCGCCGATGGCGTCGAGCATGGCGATATGGGTCGAGGACATCGCCACGATGCGCTGCGCATCCCCTTCGAGGACCTGCCCGTCGAAACCCTCGGGAACGGGTTCCCCGTTACGGGAGATGAACAACCGGGTGGTGACGCTATCCGCGCCCTGCCACGGATTCATGACGGAAACCAGCACGCTCTGTCTGCCGTCTGCTCTTTCAATCTTGAATCCCGAGGCATATTCGGGAGCGTAAAGCTGTTTGTTGAAATCGGCAAGTTGGGAACTCTTGCCACGACAGCCTGCAAATGCCAGCGCAAGCAGCACCATCAGGCTCAAATTCTTTAATACTTTCATATCATTACCTTATTTACGTTTACATTATTTTCTGCTTTTCCCGAATTTCGGGGTGATGCCGATGAAGAACTCGAAGTTGATGCCGGGCATAGGACGCGACAGCACCGAGAGATAGTCCTCGTTGAACAGGTTATTGACGGCAAGTTTCAACTGTACATCCAGCGGTTTGAACGACAGCATTTTCTCCAGTGAGATATTGCTCATGAAATACCGGGGCAGGTGGCCTGTCAGCGTGTAATCGTTGCTCGACATGGTGAAACGTTCCGAGTAGTAAGCCCACTTGTAGAGGAACGCCCACGTCCGCCATGACAGCCGTCCTGTCAGCGAGGCGGAGTGCTCCGGCACGTAAGGCAGTTGTTTTCCCACCGACTGGTCGGCGGGCGACATCTTTTCGCCCTCGTTGATGGAGGGGGTCCACGAATAGGAACCGTTCAGGTCTATCAGCCAGTCCTTTGCCGGCTGCACGGCAAGGTTGGCCTTCACTTCGACACCGTAGGCATGGACTTTCTTCACGTTGCGCGGCGAGAAGAACCCCTTGGTCGTCGGCAGCCAGATGATCCAGTCGTCGATGTAGGAGTCGAACCAGCTTGCGCTGCCGCCCAGTTTATATACCCCCTTTTTGCCGACATCGAAACTCACTCCGGCGTCATAGCTGAAGCCGTGTTCGTTTTTAAGGTCGGGGTTGCCGCCCGGCAGAAAGTAGAGGTCGTTCAAAGTCGGAAAACGATAGTTGCGCGATACGGAGGCTTTCACCATCACGTTCCCTTTGCGCGAAATCAGTCCGTCGATGAAGAATGCCGGGATGAGCGGAGCCCATTTGTCGCCCGACATCTCCTCGCGCAAGACCAGCGACAAGCCCAACGGCTCGACAGGCTGCCATTTGGCCGATACAGAACCGGAGAGCTCGACACGCCCCTTGTCATATCCGACGACGGCTTTGTTGCCATCCTGAAGGATGATGTTCTTGTCTTCGCTGCGCACGAGATGCTGGTACACGGATACGTTCGAGGTGAAGAACCATTTCCTGCCGGGCGAGTATTCCGCTTCCGCCTGTCCGTAGAACGTGTTTATCTTGCTCCGCGAACGGGTCATGGAGGCCCAGTTGTCCGGCGCCACCTCACGACGGTAGTCGTAGGCCATCCACGTATGGATATAACCGCCTTTCACGCCGACTTTCCATTTCTCTTTGATATGGTCCCATGACAGGACACCACGAAACGTCTGCTCCCGCTGGCGGTTCTCGAAGGCGGTCTCATCGCCGTAATCGGTCGTGAGCATCGGCAGTTCCCGGTTGGAGTTGATATACCATGCGTTCAACCCGAAACGGTCGCCTTTCAGGGTGTTGTAATATACCTCCTGCAACAGGTGCAGGTCCTTGAACGAACCCGATCGGTTGCGTTCCTTGGGATGATACTGTCCGATGATGTTCTTCTCCTCGTCGTAGATATTTATCTTCTTGTCGTGGTTGGTGTACTTGTAATCGTTGGGCGACGACGAATAGACCGCGCGGGTCGAGACCTGCCATCGGTCGCTGCCGTAGGTGAAGCGGGCGAACTCGTCGAACGTGCGGAACGACCCGATGCCCTGCACGTATTGGGCATGGAAGCCCTCGCCGACCTGCGGCGTAGTACCGAGTTTGACAAGTCCGCCGAGTCCGCCGCCCGTTTCATTCACCGACGACGTGCCATGAAGCAGCGAGGCCTGATCTATGAAGTAGGACGGTATGGTGGAAAAGTCGGTCATACCCAGCATGGGATTGTTGATGCGCATGCCGTTCCACGTCACCTGCGTGTGGCTGGGCGACGTGCCGCGGAAAGCAACGGTGGAGAGCGTGGCGCGTCCGTAACTCTTGACGAACACGGACGAATTGAACGTCAGAATGTCGGCCATCGATAAGGCAATGTTCTCTTTCAGTGCGAGCGAGTCGAACTTCGTCTTCTGCACGCCGATTTCTTTCATCGGGCGTTTGCCCCACACCGTGACCTCGTCTATCTGGTGGATGCGTCGTGTGATTCCCTGCGCGGACAATACGGACGGACAGACGAGCAGTAGCGAGAAAAGTATGTATTTCGTATAAATCATTTGATTCCGTTTTTAGGGTGGGTATTCGCGGAAAAATGTACCGTGGAGGATGCCGGCACGGACGTTTGATGCGGGTCGAACCCATTCTCTTCAAGCAGTTGTCCGTATTCTTCCTCGAACGAGATCTCCTGATGGATTGTATGCTGCTCCTCGATGTGCCGTCTGAGCCGGTGAAGGTCGCTGAACGACACGCTGAACGAGTCGAATCCGGCAGCCCAACCGGAGAAGTCGGCATATTCCGGGGTTTTCTGGTATACCGTTCCCGTGGCGCCTTTCACCTTGTTCACGATCTTGCTGAAATCCCCGGAATTCGGAATCTCGACAAGTACATGCACGTGGTTGAGAAAGGCATTGGCGGCATGTACGCGGCAACCTTTCCCTGTAAAAATCCGTGTCATCCGCTCGAGCATCAATCCTTTTCCCGTTGTCGGAATCGTCATCTTGCGTCCTTTGGTAACGAAGATGAGATGGTATAGGTGTCGTATCCTGCCCATCACTTCCAACAAAATGCGCCGGGGATTATCCCGACATAGAATTCATCGATCAGTTCACCTTCGGACGAGTAGCGGTAGACAATGCCCTGCTGCTGGTAGTCGATGGCATCGGCCACGTAGACATCGCCACGCACGGGGTCGACGGTCAGGCCGTAATAAATCGTACCGCTGTATTCGAGGAACGGGCGCACGGGAACACGTTCCGCATCCACGTCCATCGACCATATGTCCTTGTTGATCCAGTAGAGCTTGTCGCCCGTACCGTTGAGCTGCACCTCCGAAGGCCAGTCGCCCATCTTGAACTTGAACTGCTTCTCTACGGTGAACGTCTCGGCATCGATGCGGTAGAGAGACGGGGCTTCGTAGCCGTAGGGCGAACCCTCGTACCCACCGTCGGTGATCGTCCACATCTTGTGGTTCTTGTCCATTACCAGCGAGGTGGGCTGGATGCCGACTTTCAGTTCTTCTACCACCTGATCCGTTTCGGTATCGATCTTGATGATGCGGTTTTGGTACGACCAGCAGTTGCAATAGACATATTTGCCATACTGCACCATCTGCTCCGTGGAGCCGCTTTCCATCGTCATGTCCGGCACCTGGATGTAACCGGTGATTTCATATTTCTTGGGGTTGATGATGAAGATGCGGTTGTCCCACAATTGGGTGACATAGGCTTTCTCGTCGCTGAGGAAATGGATATAGCGCGGCGAAGTCAGGTTCGTGATACGGCCCACCTCTTTGAACGTATTGAGGTCGATGGCGAAAATCACGTGGGAATTGTTCACCACGACCCAGCCCTTATTGTCGTGGATGCACATCGATTGCGCCACGTCGCCCAGCTTCATGCCGTTGGCACGGAAGAACACTTCATTCTGCACCTGTTGGGTTTCGGGGTCGTAGTACGACAACGTGGCATTGCCGTACTGGAAGTTGCCCTCGTTGGTGATGAACAACCCGGCTCCGGTAGCGTTGAAATCTTCCACCGCATCTCCGTAGTCCCACTCCATGCAGCCCGCCAGCAACAGCGGCAACCCGCATAGAAGAATGATATGTCGTATCAGATGTTTCATTGGCTTGTTATAAACGGGAAAGAGTACCGGTCTTTCGGCCAGTACCCTGTTCCCTTGTAAAATAATGGGTGTTACTGCTGGGTATAGCGACCGGCTTGCATATCCTCGTAGGTGGGGTTATAACCGCAATTGGTTACAAGCCAGTCTTCTTTCTTGATTTGCTCTTCTTCTACAAAAGATTTGAAGAACGTATAATCAACAAACCGTGTCAACCGGATAAATCGAACTCCTGAGAGTTTTGTTAAAGTTGGCATATTGAAAGTCGTAAGCGATGCTGCATTTGCAGCACAAAGTGTTCCATCAATGGCCTGCAATTTGGGGCATGAAATAGTTTTTACGGCACGAACAGTCATACCAACACCCCCGACATGTTCCAATGACGGAAATGTAAAATCTTTATTTGATGCCATAAAATCTAAAGAACCATATAAAATATTATTAATCACCCCTTCTTTGATATATTGAGGATTGCTTGAACAACCGACTGACTTTAAATTCGTAAAATCATAATCATAGTTAGAAACAGCGTTCAGATTACCGATAATACATAACTGACCTCCGACAATTTCCAATTTCGGGAACGAGATATTGTTTGCCATTGTAGTTTCGATGCTTAAATATCCATCTACACTTACCAAGTTAGGGGCTGAAACGCCTTTTTTTGAACCTCTTATAATTTCCATATTCCCGTAAACTCGTTCAAATTGGAATACAGGATCTGTTGTCATATTGCTAGAATACTTAAAATTCTTAATACTCTTAAAATTCAATTCTGGATCTATTCCAACACTTGAACCGGTAATACCGCTCGGAGCTAGAAACATGCTAACTTGCGACATATCCTCTTTTGTGATAATTTTTGAGAATATAGTCCCGTCTGTAATAGAAATTAAAGGTTCGTTATCCTCAAAAGGTACAAAATTTACTTTGCTCAAATCTAAAATTCGATCAGAACACTCCAATAAACGCAGCAAGGTCAGTCCTCCGAGTTGTTCTAATTTACTCCAATCCGGCAATTTTTTCAAGACTTGGAATTTAGATATTGTCAATGTGCCTTTAACAATCGACAAGTTAGACAGTCCATCTATTTCTTGTAATTTATTATTTCCCGTAGATGTAAAAGCATCGGACGCAATATAACTGGAAACGAGATTAAGGTCGCCGTTTACTACCGATAATTCCGGCAATGAAAGGGTCTCCAACGGAATCGGTATAGAAGCAAAATCCACACTTCCAACTTCTTGTAATTTCGGAAATTCCAAAGAAATCATTTTGCCTAAATTATTAACCCCTAAGCGACCGTTTACTTTTGTCAATTCAGGAATTCTCAAAGATGTGATTTCTCCTCCTGGTTCTCCGTCACTTGTCAGACACTGGAGATCAAAATCCTTTACGACAGTGGTTAATTTAGGGAATTCAAAACTTTGTAGAGATGAAGTCCTGAATATTATATTTCCATCAATCGTTTCAAGGTTGTCGAATTGCACATATGCTACTTGATTGTTGCAGACAACGATGTCGCCAGTAATATGCTGCAAAGATCTCATACTGACCATCTGCAATTTACTGTTGGTCGCAAAGGCAGTTTCAGTTCCTATTTGCAAACCTCCAATTGAAGTGATATTATCAAGTCCCGTAAGATCTTGTCCAACATAACTTTTCCGAATGATGATGTTTCCTTCGACTTCCTTCAATATTTTTAATGCGGCGATATCCGACAATTCTTCTGCATCCTCAGCATCCGACCCGATAATCAAATCACCTTTGATAACCGTTACGTCCGTATCAATGAAAGCCGTAACATCCGCTGTTGTCTTCAATTCCACATCCCCTTCATAGCGAATCTCGTCTTTAATGACTTTATATGTATAATCATTCGCTTCTCCATTGTAAGAGGTTACACGAAACGTTCGTTCCGTATCCCAGTCAGTAATGCTTGCCGGATCGGGAATAATTGTTGCCGAGGATGTGTATTTGAATTCGACTTGAGCATTATTTAACGAAACAGTATATGGAACTGTTATGGTAATTATATTGTCAATTATTTCCGCTGTATAGGATTGACTTGCCACAGTCATCACGACTGATGTGATAAAATTGTCATCGGCATCAGCAGGACTTTCTGGAGTCTGATTATCTTCTGAACATGATAAAAAAAGAAATGGGGCAATGAATAGTAAAAGCCAAAACTGTCTCATATTATTGATTATTAGTTATTGATAAGTCTTCAAATGAAAATACTTCTGTGGATATCTCTCCAAGCCAACCACTTTTCGATAATACTCCACACTGAACTTTGATAAAGTCTATATATTGCAATTTTACTGGAGTCCCGTCATGATATATTGCATTGGCTATTTTGAATCCGTTGCGCTGACCGCTACCATCAATGACATTTCCTCCTACCAGATTATCTGAACCCATATTATCCACATACCCCCACTCATAAGCGTTATTCGCCCAATATCCTGTAACGGGATCTTGATTGTTGCGAGGAGTCAGACGCGTCCCATATAATGTATAGCTATCTTCTTTAATCCAATTGGGATAATAATATTCTTGGCCATGGTATGCATTCATATCGACAGAACCTGAATTACCTTCACTATCTACCCACGGAGTATGTGCTCTGGGTGCAGGTCTATAGTAAGTTACTTCGTAGTCTTGTATTGTACCATCGATGCCGGTTTCAGATCCTTTTAATTCATACCATTCATCGTCTGGCTGGCCATTGCCATTTATATCTTGCATTACCCAAACAATGCCCGGCTCATTTGAGCCACCGCTCGAACTGTTAAAAGCATTTCCTTGTATTGCAAAATCGTATTCTCGGCCACTCGGAGCAATACTATGGTCAAAACCGATGATGATATAACCACCGAAAGATCCCAGTGAAACATGCGCTTTTTTGTTCAATCGTTTCGTTGCATACTCTATGGCTTGTTGGGGCGTCGTTTCATTTCCTATAAATCCGGTATTTTGGGATAACTCATTAATAAACTGTCCGGGAGCAGGAATGAATTCATAAACCTTATCCCAAATACCTGAACTTGTCGCTGTCGCTTGCCGATAGCGTTCTTGTTCCGTTTTTTCTTCACAAATAACCTTAACTGTCGTTGTAATTGAAGTATTACTACGTGTTATGTTACGTGAAAGTGGCTGTGTGTTGGGCATTTTTTCTGTAACAGTAACAGCAACGAAATATTCTCCAGGAGTCGTCGGCGTGAATTTAAAAACCCTGTCGGTAGCGGCTTCCATAATTTTTCCATTGACCTGCCATTGATACTGTGGATAATCGAAATATTCCAGCAAAGGCCGCAAATATACAGGACGCCCTGCAAAAGTATAACGATCCGTAGAAGTTTGTGTATAGGATGGTGTCGGAAACCGTACGGAATAAGGCATTGTTTCCACAACTTCTACGTCGAAATCACGGATTGTTTCTCCGTCTATATTGGATGCCCGGATTGTTATCGAATATGTACCGAGTTCTTTTTCGTGAAACGTATATGCTTTTTCTGTTCCGACGATTTCTCCATCGCGTACCCATTCAATTCTAAAATTTTCAAGATCGTCATGTTGAATATCTGGAGATAAAATATAATCCGTGTTTTGAGGCACTTTTAATCCTTTAGAGGGGATTATGATTGAAATTGTAGGTGGAGTTAACTCCAATACTTCTACTTTTAACTCTTCTTCCGCATAACCCTCTGGTGTATCAACTCGCAATTTGATATATAGATGTTGTTCCTGATTCCATGTATACTTCAATATTGATTCAGATGAAAGAAGTTTTCCATCTACTGTCCATGCATAAAGTGCATTATTCGCATATTTATATGTCGGGGCAATTGTCAGTTCACGCCCAACTTTGATAGTGTAAATGCCAGTCTCACTATCGAGTTCAATTATAGGAGCTTGTTTTATTTCTTCAGTAATTACATCGTTCTTATTACAGCTTGTAATAAAAAACAAAAGTACAAGAATACTAAATATGAAAGCCTTCATAATAAAAAAGGCATAGAACTGAAATCAGTTCTATGCCAAACTATATTAAATTGTTATTCTATTGTAACGTCGTCTATACAAAGATACGCCGGAGTATTGAGTCCATATATAGGATCGACATCAGATCCTTCAAAATTGAATTTTACACTTTGCACATCCGCTACATTAATATCCCAATATGTCCATGTAGTTACGGGGGACACTGTTGGTTTATCATATCGGTAGTCGGCCAACAATTTCGATACAGTGGTGATCAAATTTCCATCTACGTCATAACATTCGATGTTGACTTGGAAATATCCTATATTGTTGCCGTCAGAATCTTTCAGATTACTCAACGGTGTTGCAACACCCGATGTTCCGAACTGATTACCATTTATAATCACACCATAGGTATATGCTGTGTTACAATACCATAAACCCTTGAATTTGCGAGGGGAGTCAAAATAGAATTCAGGTTTGGCCATCCACTCCGTATTTCCGAAATCAGAGTAGCCGTATACAACAGCAAAATTGGAACCGCTGTGACCTGCCCCTGTATTGGCCCCATCTGTGGATGCTGTATTATAGACACTACATTGATTCTCCCAAGTATACCACCAATTAGTTCCAGAAGTCTTGCCGGCAGCAGAATCAGAACGATAATTGTATTTCGACAACGCAATGGCACCACTGGAAAATTCAGTATACGCTCCATAAGAATTGGTTACAGTATTCATGTCGGAGACAAACACAAAATCGGGATCGTATATTTCCCTGATTTGGTTCTCTGCAGTATATCCATAAAGCGTGTAGTAGTTCTCTGCTTTAGGCGAAACCGCCATGAATGTTTCATCGAAGTCATCGAATGTAATGGTTGTAGTGCCATCATCATTAAAGTTGGCTCGGGTTTCGGGAGTTACTGAATCAGTTTGAGGATTCATCAAAAAGTCATCGTCTGAATTACAGCCGGTGAACAGGGCGGTTGCCGTCAACAGGAAAGCTCCCGCCAGAAAGCGTAAATTTCTTTTCATAGCTTACTTGTTTTTTAATAAAACATATTTTTAACAAACACAAAAAATCCCGTTCGCGCAGGTTTACACGAACGGGATTATGTTTGTCTTCAAATATGAGAATGACTCCTACGGCATTCCGTATCTGATCGCAACCCGATTTTCTCCCGCGGGTGTAAATCCTTTTCCGGTCATGGCAGGTCTTCTGACTCGTCCCAGTCGTCGCGCCTTCCCAGCATTACACCAGTGGCAGGTTGCGGCAACCTTGAGGGGACTTACAGCAACGGGTACTGTCCCGGATTCTCACCGGATTCCCTTTTCATCCGTGGCGGCGAACCGCCCGGAACCATTTCCAATTACAAAAATACAAATATTTTTTATAATAATTCCAATCAGCAGTTGAACTGCTGTGATTTATAAGTTTAACCGAGGTCATTTAAGCCTCGGAATTAGTTGTAAATATTTGAAAATTAAGGGATGGAAATACTTGTAAAATCCTTGGAAATCAGTAACTTAAAGTAAAAAAATACCCCTATTTTTTGCTTGTTATGATTCCCAAGGACAAAGAGTATAGACTAATAAAAATCTATATGTATATCTGCGATATGTACGAACAAAGCCTCAAATACCATTGCCAAAGATACAGCAATAATTCGAAACCGTTGTTCTCCGACGAGGAAATCCTCACGATTTATTTCTTTGTCGGTCATGAGCAGAAGTACACCCTCATCAAGGATATTCACAACTTCGCTAAAGAGTACTTGCGCGACTGGTTCCCGAACCTGGTGTCCTATCAGACATTCAATTACCGTCTCAACAGGATGGCCGGTGCTGTTAGGGAACTGTCCTCGCAGTTATTAAGGATGTTCAGGCCTTCTGACTGTCAGGATGATACCGTGATTGTTGACTCGATGCCGATAATCACATGCTGCGGAAGAAACCGTACAGGCAAGGTCGCCAGAGATATCGCTGACAAAGGATACTGTTCCACCAAGAACCTGTACTATCATGGACTAAAGCTTCACATGGTAGGATATCGCAGGAAAGGGCATCTTCCTCATCCGTGCCAGATAGCGCTCTCTCCTGCCTCCGAGAATGACCTGAAGGTCTTCCAGAGCGAATGCATGCCGGATCTTTTCAACAAGAAGATCTTCGCTGACAAGATATACCGAAGCAATGACTACTGGGAGCAGGAAAGACGCGATAAGGCCAATGAGTTCTACGCTCCCGTCAAGTCAATCAAAGGGGCTCCTGAAGAAGAGAAGCAGAGAAGCAAGGCCGCTGATGACATTTATTCTCAAGCCGTTTCATCTGTCAGGGAACCCATTGAAGCGCTATTCAGTTGGCTGAACGAAAAAACAAATATTCAAAGAGCTTCAAAGTGCCGCTCTACTTGCGGACTGCTAATTCATACGATGGGAAAGGTAGCCATCGCATTTTTATACCTTATTTTCAACTACTGATTCAAATTAATAATATCATTTACACGAAAAAAAATCCGCAACCTGCCGGAATCATTCCGCACTATACTTTCAGAAAAAGGTTTCATGGCAAAGATTCTCATCGCCCGGGGACAGGCGACCATCTATGTCCAGAAGGACGGGTATACCATAACCCAGTCTTTGGGTGAATACGTGTTCCCCGCGGATGACACGGGGAAGATTCTCTCGTCCGTCACTCTCACCTCGACCGTACGGGTGATGTGCGGGGACGAGGAACTCACGGCCTTTACCATCGGTGCGGTGGGTAAGCCGGCGGGATTCTCATCCGTTACCGTCAATAACGGCACGAAGACCTTAACCTACGTTATCACCGCCGGTACGACGACCCTCGCCGACCACGGAACAATAGATATTCCCGTGACAATTTCCGGTATTGTCTATCATCTGTCGTTCGTCTGGTCGAAAGCCAAGGCGGGTATCCCGGGCAAGGACGGGGTCGATGCCGACATGCTCGACTGGGTCAAGGAGTGGAATACGGGTAAGACGCTCATCAACGGCAACACGGTCATCACCCCCAAACTCTTTGCGGGCACGAAAAACAGCGACGGCACCGTCTCCGGGATAGCCATAGGCTCGTTTACACTCAATACGAAGACCTCCTCGGGAACGATCGCCGCAGAGGCGGTAAACGGCATCTATGGATTTAGGGATGGCTACAAAACCTTCTATGTAGATAACGGCGGTAACGCCCAGTTGGGTTATGGCGACCAGTATGTCAGGTATAACGCCACGACAGGCAAGGTCGAGTTCGGCAGCGGAGTGAGTCTGAACTGGGTCGGTGCGACCTACATCGACAAGGACGGCGTCTTTACCGGAACACTCTCGGCCGATACGATTAAGACGATTTCCATCAGTGCTTCCCAGATCACATCGGGGATTATCGCTGCGGCACGCATCGACACGGCGGCGTTGAAAGCCTCCTTGATTACCGCCGGAAACATCGAAGCTCTGACCTTGAACGTTACAAAAGGGAAAATCGGCGGCTGGACGGTGGATGCCGACTCCCTTTACCGGGGTACGAAGAACAACACTGTGGGGAGCTGCACCTCTGCCGCAGGTAGCATTACGCTCGGCTCGAACGGTATCCGGGGCTATAAATGGCGGCTGGATGCCTCGGGAGCCGGAGCGGTCGCGGGCGGCAACATCGCGTGGGACGCTTCGGGCAACGTCACGTTCGCCTCGACGGTCAGTGCCTTGTGGACGGCACCTATCGGCTCCCTCACCACGGCTTTGGGCGGCAGCGGCTATCCCAAGCTGACGAAGATCACGGCCGACGGAATCTATACCGGCAGTATCACCGCCTCGCAGATTACCGCAGGAACCATCTCCGCCGACCGCATAGCGGCAGGCAGTATAGCGGCCTCGAAGCTCGATGCCGCCAGCATCAGGTCCTCCATCATCAACACGGACTATATCAACGGCCTGAGCTGTACCTTCACCAAAGGAAAAATCGGCGGCTGGATGATCGGGGCTTCGGCCCTCACTGCCACGCATATCTCGATAGACAGCGGCAACAGACGCATCGCGGTGTACGGGGCCAATTCGGGTGTCGCTAGCGGGCAGCGGGTGCAGCTCTACTACAACAGCGACACGGACTTCGGGCTCTATACCACGGACAGTGCAGGGTACTGCGTGGCACAGCTGGGTTCGAGCAACAGCATAGCCGGCTGGACGATCGACACGACTTCCATTCGCAAGGGCAACGTGTCGCTGGGCAGCGACGGCTCGATCATCAACTCCACGAAATGGAAACTGAACAACGACGGTTCGGGGCAGATCGCCTCGGGCAACATTGCATGGGACACTGCCGGGAACGTTACGTTCGGGGCTTCCGTATCGCTGCAATGGAAGAACGACATCGAAGCGGCCAAGGTTACGAACTTCGGCTATCGATATTACAAGAAACTCATCATCAACGGCGACGAAGCGACCTATTATCCAGTCGTTTTCAAAGGTGGCGACCAGAACATCAAACGTACCATTCTCGTCCGTCGGGGATATGCCGAGCAGGCTCCGGTCTCGTGGAACACATCCACGCACAAAGGAGGTCTGATCGTACTTATCAAAACCAACTTCGGCGGTTGGGGTGGCATTGCCTATTCATGGGATATCTATGACCTTTCCGAGACCTACTGCCGGATGTTCGCCGGGGCGCAGCTGTGCGGCAACTACTGCATGTTCGCCGTCTTCCTGCGTGGCGGCGGCGATACGGGTGCCGTGTACCACCTCTACTCCGACCAGCCGATAGAGAGCAGCAGTTATAGTCCTTCGCCGATTCCGGCAGCTCCGCAAATCGCTTACGGCAACGACCTTATCTTCCAGAGCGGTTCCACACAAGCCTATGCCCCCGCGCCGCGCACCCTCACGGCTGCCGTCGAGGAGGAGATCCGCCGCCATCGGTTCATTGCTCTGGCGCAAAGCACGGACAGCACGCTTGCGGCGCACCCGCTGACCTATATCGGCTCGACAGGGATTTACACGGGCACCCTTACCGCGGCGCAGGTCAACGCCGTGGCGATCGATGCCGGCAGTATCAAGACGGGAACACTTTCGGCAGACCGTATCGCCGCGGGCAGCATCAGCGCCTCGAAACTCGATGCCGTGGGTATCAAGTCGTCCATTATCAATACCGATTACATCAACGGTCTCAGCTGCACGTTCACGAAGGGCAAGATCGGCGGTTTCTCCATCGGCAGTGACAACATGACCATAGGGAACGTCGGAGCTGTGGGTGCCATCCCGTTGCAAATCCGTTCCGCCTCCACGGGCAGCGGTTACTGGTACACGGGAGCCTACAAGCCGCTGGGTATATGCCTTACGTGGTATCAGAGCAGCAATGCAGGGCATATCGTCCTCGGGCAGGTGGCGGCATCCGGCAACAGTGTCAAGACCGGATTCATAGGTCTTCAGATGATGTCATGGGACAATCTGGAATACTTCTGCCTCTCGGTGAACTATACCAAAAGCGGCAGCAAGGAGGTATACAACCGTATCGCGGGGTGGGCCTTCGACCACAACCATATCTGGAAAAACAACATCTCGCTGGGCAGCGACGGATCTATCGCCAACTCCACGAAATGGAGTCTGAACAACGACGGGTCTGGGCACATAGCCTCGGGTAATATCTCATGGAATGCCGCCGGCACGGTTACCTTTGCCGCATCCGTATCCGCCCAGTGGACTACGGGCATCACGACGGCGCAGGAACTCGCTTCGGCCATGGCGTTCGGGAAGATGCTCTACCGCGACCCGACTTTCTGGAACGGAAACAACGGTGTCGTGGTTTACAACAACTCCCAGAACGGTATGGTGACCGTTACCCGGCAGCAGGATGCCACGGCACCCAATGACAGCAAGTATGTCCTGAAAATCCAGACCAGCGGCAGTGCCAGCCCTCGCAACGGAGGCTTCTATTTCGGGGCGAAATGCGGTTACCGCAAGGTGCTCGTCGCCCGCATTATCGCCAAGATCCCCGCCGGCAGAAATCTCTGTTGGGCGACGAACAGCGTCGGCACGGGAGGTTCGCACCGGTGGCTTACGTCGAACGCCGGCACGGGCGACTGGAAAGAATACGTCTACAAGGTCGTGTGCGGCACCGCCGATTTTTCCAGCACCCATTTCTTCTACGTGGACGGCACGCAGGGGACTTCCGATACGCCTGTCATCTGGTATGTGGCCTATGCCACGGTCTTCGACCTTACCTCCACGGAGAAATACACGACCACCATCGATGCCAACGGCATTTACACGGGAACCGTACGCGCCAACCAGATTATCGTGGATTCCGCCCTGACTGTCGGAGGGAGCAGCTATAACGGCAGCATCTCCGTCAAGGATGCGAACAATAGCGTAAAGGTCACGCTGGACAGGAACGGTATCACGGCCGTGAGCGGCAAGATCGGCGGCTGGATTCTCGGAACAAGCGCCCTGACCGCTTCGGCTCCGGCCTCGGGGCACCGCATCGTTATGGGGGCTTCAGGATATATTTACCACGACAACCCTTCCACCGGAGTAAACTATTGGGCGCTGAACACGGACGGTTCCGCCACGTTCGGGTGCGGGAAAATCTCCTTTGCCAATGACGGATCGGGTTATCTGGCCAACCAGAATATCAAATGGGACGCCTCGGGAAATGTCACGATGACGGGCACCATCAACGCCAATGCCGGCACCATCGGGGGATTCGTCATCGGTCAGGGGCGCATCGGCTCGACGGCGACAGGAACCGGCTCAGGCGGCGGCCTTGCCATCTACGACGACCTGTTCCGCGTGGGGGACACCATTTCGTATGTCCTGTTCGGCAGCAACACCATACCGGCATCCGCCGGCGGATCATGTGCCACCGGACGTATTGTGAACAACAAGGTGAACAGCATCTTTAATAACAACTACGGGCTTTATATCGATGTCAAAAACGGTAACCGTAACTACGGAATATGGTCCAATGCCTCTGTTATAGCCCCTGCCTGCATCGGCAACAAGATCAAGAATGTCTATTTCACAGGCAGCGGTTACACGATCGATTTCTCGCAGTTCAACATCTTTTTCGTTTATGCCAACCAGAAGTACAGCGTGACCCTGCCGTCGGCATCGTCCGTGGCCACCATGTTCGGTTACTCGACTCTGCCGTCGGACTTCGCCTGCATATTTACCCTAATTTACAACTACAACTGGGGGAATAGCCTTGTATTCACCAATATCCGTAACCACAACGGGGATCTTGCCAGTTACACGTTAGCCAAGGGAGACTCCATTACGGTATTGTGCGCCAATTACCCCTCGTTCCATTACCAGATATTAAATCACTCTTATTAAAAACTTTTCTGCTGGGAATATCCCTACACTTAATAAAAACAGAAGCGAATTATGAACATCACCAACGTAACGGTAACCAAGGTTGCCGAAGAGAGCACGGAGAATGCCGACTACCAGTTGGAATATTCCATCGTCAATGACGCGCTGACCCGCGTCCACGCCTCCATCCGCAAGAAGGATACGGATGGCTCGGGGAACGCTCCGCAGATAGGTATCATCTACATGGAACAAGGCGTTATTTCATGCAACATTCCTATGGGAGAGCCGCTTGCACCCCTGTTTCATGATTTCGATACCATGATCGACGAAATAAAAAAGAGTAACGTACAAAATGCATAAATAATATGGAACTGTCAGTCAAAGACCGCCTTTACCTGCCGTCCTTTTTGCCGGCACGGGGCAACTTCAAGGACTTCAACCTCAAAAAAGAGATTCTGCGCAAGATCGCCATTCCGGACGAGGAGCGCAAAGCCATCGGTCTTCACGAGAATGCCGAGGACAAGCGCATCGAATGGGATGTGGAGAAGGAGAAACCGCTTGCCGTGGAGTTCTCGGGGGACGAGATGGAGTATCTCCGGAAAGCCTGCGAACGCATCTCGGACGAGGAGCTTCCGGACGATATGTGGGCTACCGTGTCGCGCATCTACGATTTCATTCAGGAGAAGTAAACCATCCTTTCTTTCTGCCGCTACTCTTTTGAAAAGAGTGCCCGGTCGTACTCTGATGTATGGTCGGGCTTTTTGTTGAAGTATCGTTCATGGCAAGACAGGACATAACAATGGACGCCGAATACGGTGAGGTGGAGACTTCCGGCAATATCGCCGGCAAGAGTTTCTACGACTTCCGCCTGCTCGATGCCGTCGCGGGTGCGGACAACGACACCTTCCGCTACGGAGAGATTACCGTCCCCGTCGGCTTCGTGTACACGTATAACGACGGCAAAGGGTTCCATGTCAGGATTCCCTATACGCCCGACATGCGCCGCCTGACGGTCCGTCTGGTTATGGAAAGCGGTTCGGGCGGCACGGAGTACCTGAGAAATCCTGCGACGGGCAAACATTGGTTTCCCGTCGTGGCGGAGACGGAAGCCGGCACGGCCGATATCGCCCTGGCCGCATTTTTCTCCCTCAATGAGAAGGGAGTCTACAACCTGCTGTCACGGGACGGTTACCTTGCCGTGTACAGCGGCTCAGAGACCGACTTCGAAATAGGAGCCGCCAAAGCCCAGAACGAGACGTTTCTGCTGAAAGCTTCAGCCGGAAATCTCTACCAACATTCTACGACAGGTGTCGGCCTCGTCGACTACCTGCATTCGAGTCTGGAAAACAACGGTCTTGCCGCCAAACTGCAGTCGGAATTCCTGTCGGACAAGGTCGTCATCAAGAATGCCTATATGGATTCTGCCACGGGAGAGCTGCTTTTAGAAACCGAGGAAAAGGAGGAGAACGATGGGTAAGTACAGGGTCGTAGCCGGACAGAATATCTACGATGTGGCCCTGTACCTGTACGGCAGCATCGAGGGAGTCGTGGATTTGCTCATCAACAACCCCGATCTCTCCTTCGCCACGACATTGACTGCCGGCCGGGAACTTGTCTACACGGACGATTTCGTTATCCGCGCCGATGTAGTCGCCTATAACGGGTTGCACGGCATCGTCCCCGCTAACGGTGAACGGCATGTCTATCCCAAAACGTTCACCTTGCCGCTTGCTGTCGTCCTCACGCTCGCTGCCGGGATCATCACCGTGCAGTGTGCCGTTTCCGGTGCGGGACAGCTGGAAATCGACTGGGGCGACAACAGCGACACCGAGACCGTCCTCCTCGCGGACACGCCGCAGCTGCTCACCCATACCTTCGACAACAAAGTCAGGGACAGGCGTCGTATCCGTTGGTTTACCGATGCCTGCTTCCGGAGTATCGACTGGAGCGGGCTCAAACCGCGGTCGTTGGTACTGGTGCAGACACTGCCGGTGGAGGAGCTGACGCTCACGCACGCCACACTCTCCTTGGAGAGCCTGCGGCTGCTTTCCGGAACCTACAGCCTGAACCTGTCGAATTGCGCGTTGGCCGATCTTGCACCGCTTGCCGAATGCCGGGAACTGATGACACTCGACCTCTCCGCCGCCCGACTGAAACCGACAGTCATAGATCATTACCTGACAACCCTTGTGGAACATTACGGCGACCGACGGAATTGCACGGTCATTTTACCTACAGCCCCGACGGGAACCTATCGGGAGCCGGACCGGGATACCGAAACGGGGCGCTACCGTATCGCCTCGGGCATGGAAGCCGTATGGGTCATCCTGCACGAGGAGGCCTGGAATGAGGGTGGCGCGTGGAAATTCATTATCGACGATATAACCTATACAGTGGAATGAGCCGGACGATTAAGGAGATATACAATGAAGCCGTGCAGGAACGCAACCGGCGGCTGGAACTGACGGAGTTCGCCAGCGACTCGAAGCTGTCTGTCATGAACGGTATCCTATGGACCGTAGCCGCTGTCATCTACAGTTTCGAGACGCTGCTTGATGTCTTCGCGGTGGATATCTCGGAAGCCATCAACAACCGGATCAACGGCACGCCGGACTACTACGCCAATGCGCTGCTGCAATACCAGCAGGGCGACGAGCTGACCGTCCGCGAGGACGGACTGGCTTTCGGGTATGCCCAGGTCGATGAGACCAAACGCATCATTACGCAGGTCTCCTATGTGGAGAGCACGGACGACAGCAACCTCGACAGCAAGCTGGTACTGAAAATCGCTACCGGCACGAAAGGACATCTGGAAGCTATTCCCGCCGAGGAGCTGGTGCCCATCAATGCCTATATCGGCAAGCTGAAATTCGCCGGCACACGCATCGAGGTCATCTCGACCAAAGGCGACGTGCTGGTGCCGCGTCTTACGGTCTTCTACGATGGTGCCGTTCCCGAGGCGGAGATGTACGACAGCATCGAGACCCGTATCCGGGACTACATTATGGGCATCGACTTCGACGCTGCGGTCTATGTCTCCCGCCTGACGGATGCCATACGCCGTGCCGAACACGTTACAGACGTCTATATCGACGAGACGGCAATCCCCGAGCAGGGCGTGTTTATTGCTTGCCACGATACGGACGGGCAAATCCAGCCCCTGCAACGTGTCGGCCGCATGACATACACCGCCTCGGGCTACCTGAAAGAGTCCTCGCGCAAGGACGAGGAGTCGGAACTGCCGACCTTCCGGGAAGCCATCACGCTCAAAGTCGAAAACCATGAGATATAAGCTGCCCATAGACCGTTCGGTGAACCGGCTCGTGCCGCACTACCTGTCGGGACGGCGGTTCATCCTCTTCGTGCAGAGCTGCCTCTATCCCTTGCAAAGCCTGAACGAACGGTTCCGTACGTTTGCACGGGAACGGCATATCGAGGCGCGCATGACCTCACAGGTCATCTATTTCGAGTGGTTCCTGAACTACCGGTTCGGTAAATACATCAAGGACGGCAAGGACCGCATCTTCATCAAGGACAGCACGAGTGTCGGTGTGGACCTGTACCACGAAGGGGCGGAATACCAGCGTCCTTTCACCGTATGGTACAACGGGGAACAGGTTACAACGGACAATGAGGCGGAACGCCCCCGTCCGTTCTACCTGCTGGCGGAAGAGAAGCTGATCAACAAGGTCAGCTTCATGGTCTGCGTCCCGCCCGTCACCATACCTCCGCGGGAACTGGTCTATATGCTTTCCTATGTGGTGAACACCTATAAGACAGCAGGCAAGACCTACCTGATCAAGATCGACGAAGACGAATACACCCCCAATAAGAATACAGGACAATGAAAGAATATATTGCGGAAACCGGCGGACGGTATACCTACTCGGACGATATCCTGAACTTGCAGGAACTGGCTCTCAGCATGAGTGCCGTTTTTGACGGCTGCTCGGACTTCATCATCTCCGGATGCGAGATCGAGGGTCCCCGCGTCTCCCCGGGTTATGTCTGGCTCGGCGGAAAGGTACGCCGTTTCGACGGCTGCGCCGATGCTGTCTATCCCTATTATATATACGAAATCAACCGGCATGAATCGGTGGTCTACGCCAATGAGGTCAACAAGCGCGGGCGTACCTGTTATCTCTGTGCCGGAGCCAAGGCTGTCCCGGATACGGTCGATCCGGTTACTGACAAACTGCCGGCGGCCATCGAGGTGACGGAGAGCTATGCACCCCGGTTCATCGACAAGTTCTTCGGCCGCTATGCTGTCCTGCTCGATACACCTTTTGCCCGGCAGACCGTCAAGAAGGATCTGGTGCTGGCCGGAACGTTCACCGGGCAGAAAGAAATCAGCTCCAAGACCGCCGTCTCCGTCAGCGGCGGGAACGGCTACATGCTCAAAGGCATCGTCAAGGCGGACGGCCATGCCGCCATCGGTGCCTACCTGCACGGTCTGCTTGTCAACGAGATTGTCATCCGGACGGACGGCACGTTCAGTTTCATGAAACAAGGCAAGGAACTGGCCAGGGTTACGGAAGACGGCATATCCTGCGGTACTTCGCTGAATGAAAACGCCCGGATCGGGGCTGTCCGCATCAAGGGATACGACATCTATAACACCTCGGATGTGACGGATGAGGGTTGTATC
>NZ_JBCODG010000060.1:0-15180 GCF_040928965.1 Bacteroides sp. 2201st1_D9_2201SCRN_220225
TAATAACAAAGCCCCAGCTTGTGAAAGTCGGGGCTTTGTACGTAAAATAATGAAGGTGTGCATTTTGACACACCTTCTTCTCCTTTTATATAGAATTCTATATTTATGCTTCCTCAGCAACTACTTCAAAAGGAATTTCCACAGAAACCTCCTTGTGCAGCTTAACGATAGCCTTGTAGTTACCAACTTCTTTCACTGCATCCTTAACAACGATAATCTTACGGTCGATGTTGTGACCCAGTTTAGCCAGCTCGTCAGCAATCTGGATGTTGCCTACAGAACCGAAGATAGTACCTGTAGCACTAACCTTAGTAGCAATCTTCAAGGATACGCCTTCCAGCTTAGCAGCCAGTTCTTCAGCATCCTTTTTGATTTTCTCCAGCTTGTGAGCGCGTTGTTTCAGCTCTTCAGCCAGCATTTTCTTTGCAGAAGGAGAAGCAATGACAGCTTTTCCTGTCGGGATGAGGTAGTTACGACCATAACCGGATTTAACGGTTACGATGTCGTTCTTATAACCCAAGTTTACGATGTCTTCTTTCAATATAATTTCCATACTTTCCTCCTCCTATTATTTCATCATGTCAGTTACATAAGGCAGCAACGCCAAGTGACGTGCTCTCTTCACAGCTTGAGCTACACGACGTTGGAACTTCAAAGAAGTACCGGTAATACGACGCGGAAGGATTTTACCTTGCTCATTCAAGAATTTCTTCAAGAATTCAGGGTCTTTGTAGTCGATGTACTTAATACCGCTCTTTTTGAAACGGCAGTATTTTTTCTTCTTAACGTCTACTGAGGGCGGAGTTAAATATCTGATTTCTGATTGAACTTGTTGTGCCATGATTAATCCTCCTTTTTAGTTGATTTAACACTTCTTCTCTTCGCAGCGTACTCTGCAGCGTACTTGTCTTGCTTGAAAGTCAAGAAACGGATTACGCGCTCGTCACGACGGAAGTTGATTTCCAATTTCTCAATTACAGTAGGTTCTGCATTGAACTCAATCAGCTGATAGAAACCGGTTGACTTCTTCTGGATAGGATAAGCCAGCTTTTTCAGTCCCCAGTTTTCTTCATTTACAATCTCAGCACCTTCAGCAGTAAGGATGCCTTTGAATTTTTCTACCGCTTCCTTCATCTGAACATCAGACAAAACGGGAGTCAAAATGAAAACGGTTTCGTATTGATTCATACTCGTTTAATTAAATAAATAAATTATTTGTTTATTAAATGCGGGTGCAAAGGTAGGCATTTTATTTTGAACTGCAAAAATAAGCGGACTTATTTTGTATTGTATCCAAGTTGTACTATATTTGCAAAGTTGTTTAAACAATAATTTCATGATAGAGCAATTTAACTTTGACATCCGACTGATATTCGCTATTCTGAATGGTAAGGTATCTGCCGCGATTAACCGTAAATTATCACGCAACTTCAGGCAGAATGGTTTGGAAATCACTCCGGAGCAGTGGACTGTCCTCATCTTCTTATGGGAAAAAGACGGAGTTACGCAGCAAGAGTTGTGCAATGCAACCTTTAAAGACAAACCCAGCATGACCCGCCTTATAGATAATATGGAGCGCCAGCATCTTGTAGTACGCATTTCCGATAAAAAAGACCGCCGCACCAATCTGATACACCTTACTAAAGACGGAAAGGAACTGGAAGAGCGCGCCCGCGTCATAGCCAACCAAACGTTAAAGGAAGCATTACAAGGCATCACCATCGAGGAGCTGAGCGTGAGCCAGGAAGTGCTGAGAAAAATATTTTTCAATACGAAAGACTAACCGTAAATCCATAGGGAAGAGCTGAAAACCAACTAAATTAAGCGAATAATAGTTTTTTTGCAAAAATAATTTCGCTTGTTAAAGAATTATGCTTTTCTTTGTGACAAGAATACGAAAATAATAATCTATTAAAATACACACACATGAAAGGCTTATTAAAAAATCTGGGATTGATATTAATCTTGGTAGGAGCTGTAATCTTGGTTGCATGTTCTTTTACCGGCAATGTAAACAACAACGCGATTCTGGGCACCAGCGCTGTTTTAATTGTAATAGGATTGATTTCTTACATTCTTATCAACAAGAGAATTGCGGATTAATACCGAGAAAAAGAAATAAAAAAAGGCGATTGCACTGCAACCGCCTTTTTTTATTTTCCATTGTCCGAAGCCGGATCCCCATCAGGACTCGGCTTCCGGAGTTATCAGTTTATATCCCTTTCCATGAATATTAATAATCTCGATAGATTCATCTTCTTTCAGGTGCTTACGCAATTTGGTGATATATACGTCCATGCTACGCGCATTGAAGTAGTTATCGTCAATCCAGATAGTCTTCAATGCAAAGTCACGTTGCAGGATTTCGTTGGCGTGTGCACAAAGCAAGCCCAGCAATTCGGATTCTTTTGTTGTCAGTTTGGTCTGCTTTTCAGGCGTTGACAAAATCTGTTTCTGGGTATCAAACGTAAACTTACCAATCTTGTAAATGCTGCTTTCTTTGTTCTTCTTGCCACGGACACGTCTCAAGATAGCTTCAATTCTGAAAGTCAGCTCTTCCATACTGAACGGTTTGGTGATATAATCGTCCGCACCGATTTTGAAACCTTCCAGAATATCTTCTTTCAAGGTTTTGGCCGTCAAGAAGATAATAGGAATTTCCGCATTTGCTGCGCGAACCTCCTGTGCCAAAGTAAAGCCATCCTTCTTCGGCATCATCACGTCAAACACACACAGGTCATATTTATTCTTCAGGAAAGCCTTGTATCCTGCTTCTCCATCGGGATATAACTCGGCAGCGTAACCTTTTGCCTGTAAATATTCTCTTAAAAGCATGCCAAGATTCTCATCATCTTCGCACAATAAAATACGCAGTTTCTCATCCATATCAATCAATTTTTTAATAGAGGTAATGCAATAATAAATTTAGTTCCAACATTCAGTTCGCTTTCCGCACGGATAGTCCCCTTATGGTCTTGAATAATCTTCCTTACATAAGCCAGTCCGAGTCCGAACCCCTTAACATCGTGCAGATTACCTGTATGCACGCGATAGAACTTATCAAATATCTTTTTCAAGTTTTCTTTCTTAATACCTATACCGTTGTCTTGCACCGAAATCATCACTTTACCCGGTTCATTCCAGGTCTTCACCATTAACTGCAAGTCCACATCCGGTCTTTTATACTTCACCGCATTATCCATGAGATTGAAAATCACATTCGTGATGTGCATTTCATCTGCAAAGATTATCGGATCAGTTGCTTTCAAGTCCGACTCAATCTTCCCGTTGTACCGTTCCACTTTCAAGGCAAACGTATTGATTACACCGGTAATCAGTTCATTGGTATCCAATTCCTTCATTTTCAATGTCGCCTTCTGCCGGTCGAACATCGACATCTGGAGAACCTTCTCTACCTGGAACCTCAACCGCTTCGTCTCATCATTAATGACACCCGATATATGCTGGAACATTGCCGGAGATTTGCCTACCGCCGGGTCTTTCAGCATCTGCGCCGCCAACGAAATGGTTGAAATCGGCGTCTTGAACTCGTGCGTCATATTATTGATAAAGTCATTCTTCATCTCCGTCAGCTTCTTCTGGCGGAACACGATGTAAATCGTGAAGATGAACGTTATCAACAGCACAAAGGTGAATATCATCGATGGAATCATAAAGCTGACCGAATCGAAGATATAATCCCTCTTGCCGGGAAAATGTATCTTGACGATACTCATACGGGCAGGCGGGTCGTTCAGGAACAAGGGCTGCGAGTAGGAACTCTCACTGCCTTCATCGCTGTAATCCGAACAGCGATACACTTCCCTGCCGTCCCGGTCTATCACCTTAAAGTGATAGTTCAACTCGATACCGTTGTCAATCAACCCCGATTTCAGATACTGGTCCAGATTCTTAAAATTCACCCGTTCTTCTATCGGCCGGCTACTGGCACGGTAAATCATCTGCCAGGCCACCTCATCCAGCAAGGCGCGTTGATACAGATAACGGTTCTTTATGGCATCCGCCAGCGAACGCGATGTCTGGGGTATCGTTTTCGTTCCGTGTTTACGCGAAATCATTGCCCTGGGCAGTTCTGATGCTTCGTTGGTAAATGTCTTCAGTTCGATAGCCGAATACCTTGTACCGTCCGGCGATGTAACCGTAAAACGCTGCGTCTGCACCACTCCCTTACCTTGTGAGCTTTGCTCCCACGCTTTCTTCTCAGCCTCGGAGATATCCTCCCGCAACCAGCGGTCGACCTCCGCAGACTCCACATCTTTTGAAGCAGCCATCAAGGCACGCTTCACCGATTCATCGAATTGCTCGTTACGCATCTTCACCATTTCCTCAATATAGCTGATCTGCAGATACAGCAAACTGATGAAGGAAAGGCCCATAACGACGCCTAATATCCATATTGTCGACTTTTTCATAGTCACAAAATTAACACTCCCTAATTAACACTCCTAACAAATTAACCTGATTTAACCGGGTGTTCTCGTTAATTAACCGTAGCGTGTTTTTTAAGTTGTATTACGAGCATTATAACAAAATGAGACACCTTTGGTTTGCAAATTTAATAAAAAATTAAATATTAGCATTCACATTCTCCTTCATTCTTAACCAGTGTTAATAAAAAAGCCGTTATTCCTCACAATGAGTGAACAACGGCTTTCACGATTTATTAAAATACTTTATTCGTCAGCCTGCTTTGCTTCAAATTCCTTGATAAGTTTATCCTGTACGTCGCTCGGTACAAGTTCGTAGCTGGCAAACTTCATAATGAACGAAGCGCGCCCGCCCGTCAACGAACTCAGAGCCGTAGAATAGGACGACATCTCTTTCAAAGGCACTTTGGCAATCAGCTTTTCATAACCAGCTTCGCTACTCATACCCATAATCATGGCGCGGCGTCCTTGCAGGTCACCCATCACATCACCCATCTTGTCGGAAGGAACAAACACTTCCACATCGTATATCGGTTCCAGAATCTTAGGACCGGCATTCTTGAACGCTTCGCTGAACGCATTGCGACCGGCCAGCATAAAGGAAATTTCATTGGAATCCACCGGGTGCATCTTACCGTCGTATACGATAACACGCACATCGCGGGCATACGAACCGGTGAGCGGACCTTGCTCCATACGGGACATGATACCTTTCAGGATAGCCGGCATGAAGCGGGCATCGATAGAACCGCCCACGATACTGTTGACAAACACCAGCTTGCCGCCCCACTCCAGCGGAACTTCCTCAACGCCTTTCACGTTCATCTTGAACTCCTGCCCGTTGAACTTATAGGTTTCCGGCATCGGCATGCCTTCATAATAGGGCTCTACAATCAGGTGGACTTCACCGAACTGTCCTGCTCCACCGGATTGTTTCTTATGGCGGTAGTCGGCACGGGCAGCCTTCGTGATGGTTTCGCGATACGGGATACGCGGTTCTTCGAACTTAACCTGCAATTTCTCGTTATTCTCCAAACGCCATTTCAATGTACGTAGGTGGAATTCACCCTGTCCGTGCACAATGGTCTGGCGCAACTCCTTGGACTGGTCGATAACCCATGTCGGGTCTTCCTCGCGCATACGGTTCAGGATAACCATCATCTTTTCCGTATCGGCTTCATTCAGCGGCTTGATGGCGCGGGAATATTTGGAATTCGGATATTTAATGAAGTTGAAACGGTTCTCAGCCCCTTTGGCATTCAGCGTATTGCCCGTATGCACATCCTTCAGTTTCACCGTGCAGCCGATATCACCGGCTACCATTTCCTCCACCTTGATACGGTTGGCTCCCGCACATGCGTAAATCTGCGCAATACGCTCCTTAGAACCGCGGTCGGCATTGGTAAAGTCTTCTCCTTCGTGTACCTTGCCGCTCATAACCTTGAAATACTGCACATCACCGATATGCGGTTCAACGGCAGTCTTGAAGAAATACAGGGAAGTAGGTCCGTTGGAATCGGGTTTCACAACTTCACCGCGTGTATTGTGCACTGGAGGCATTTCGTCTACAAACGGAACAACATTACCCAGGAACTCCATCAAACGGCGCACACCCATATCCTTGCCCGCACATACGCAGAATACGGGGAACATGCCGCGGGAGGCCAATCCTTTGCGGATACCCTCGCGCATCTCGTCTTCGGTCAGAGAATCCTGTTCGAAGAATTTCTCCATCAGGGTTTCATCGTGTTCGGCAGCGGCCTCCACCAATGCTTTATGCATGGCGGTTGCTTTCTCCATCTCCTCAGCGGGAACATCTTCGATTGTGGGTGCTCCGCCTTCCGGTCCCCACGAATATTTTTTCATCAGAAGTACATCAATCAACGAATTGAAATTAGGTCCGGTAGCCAGCGGGTATTGAACGGGAACCACTTTTGAACCATAAATTGATTGCAGTTGCTCCAATACCATATCATAATCGCACTTCTCATGGTCGAGCTGGTTTACCAGGAAGATAACCGGTTTGCCCAGCTTCTCCGTATAGCGGAAATGATTTTGAGTACCTACCTCGGGGCCGTATTGTCCGTTCAGCAGCAGGATAGCCGTATCGGTAACGTTGAGTGCCGTCATGGCCGCTCCCACAAAGTCGTCACTGCCCGGACAGTCTATGATATTCAGCTTCTTACCGTTCCACTCCACATGGAAAACGGTGGAAAACACAGAATAGCCGTATTCCTGCTCCACCGGAAAGTAATCGCTGACCGTATTCTTGGCAGTAATTCTGCCGCGACGTTTTATAATACCACTCTCAAAGAGCAGCGCTTCCGTGAGAGTGGTTTTACCCGAGCCGTCATTGCCAAGGAGGGCAATGTTCTTAATTTCATTCGTCTGATATACTTTCATGATATATAAGATTTAAAGTGAATACTCAGCATGCTTCCGTATGCCATTATTTTAGTGAGCCGCAAATTAGAAATTAATCAAAAGAAAAGCAATAAAACGTCTGTGTTACTAAACTATGTTATGTAACACATCGGCTATATACCTTATTATATGGTATCCGGAAAAGCAGCACTTCAGCCTGTAATCAATATCACAAAACCCCTTCCAGCTCAAGTAATCTCTGTTTGGAGCCAAGCCCGCCGCCGTAGCCGGTCAAGGAACGGTCACTGCCGATTACCCGGTGACAAGGAACAAATATCGACATCGGATTTGCTCCATTGGCATTAGCTACCGCACGCACTGCCGCAGGTCTGCCGATGCGCCGTGCCACTTCTCCATAGGAAACCGACGTGCCGAAAGGTATCTTCAACAATTCACTCCACACAGTCTTCTGAAAATCCGTACCTATGAACAGGAGCGGTATATCGAATGTCTGCCGCTTTCCGGCAAAATACTCGTCCAACTGTTGCCGGGCGCTTTCGATTACAGCCGAAGTACCTTCCTCAAATTCGGCATTCCACATCCGTTTCAGTCTGTTGTCCACCCGGGCACTATGCTTTTCCGTCCGCCAGTCGCAAAGACAGAGTTTATCGCCTATCGAACCAAGCAACAGCACGCCGCAGGGCGATTGATAGGGATTGACTATGATTTTATTCTTATCTTTCATACAGCAGAAATAGGATAATTACATCTATCTGTTTCCAATTTTAAGAGTTTGAAAATAAAAAAACACCTGTTACGCTATCGCGAAACCGGATACATATACCTGATTACGGTCATATTAAAGCGTAGCAGATAAATTTCCTTACAAGTAAAAACCGCCCGTCCTCTCACAACAAAGAGAAGAACGGGCGGCCGTTTATCTAAAATGTATCGTTCTTATTTCAGCAAAGACTCCGGGTCGAGATGGTCTGCCTCGATGTCTTTGAAATAACGGTATGTACCGACTTTCAGCTCTGCCGTAGCAGCATCGTCGCAAACGATGATTCCCTTTTCATGCATCTGCAGCGCGCTGATTGTCCACATCTGCATCACAGGTCCTTCCACCGCATGATAAAGGGCACGGGCCTTGTTGTGGCCATTTACGACAATCATCACTTCCCTTGCGCTGAGCACAGTGCCTACACCTACGGTCAAAGATGTTTTGGGCACTTTGTTTACATCGTTGTCAAAGAAGCGGGAGTTGGCAATGATGGTGTCGGTAGTCAGCGTTTTCTGACGGGTACGCGACGACAAGGAAGAGCCCGGCTCGTTGAAAGCGATGTGTCCGTCGGGACCGATACCACCCATGAAGAGGTCGATACCGCCGTAAGACTTGATTTTTTCCTCATAACGTGCACATTCGGCATCGAGGTCGGCAGCGTTTCCGTTCAGGATATTGGTATTTTCCGGCTTGATATCGATGTGGCTGAAGAAGTTGTTCCACATAAAGGAATAGTAGCTTTCGGGGTGTTCCTTCGGCAAGCCTACATATTCGTCCATGTTGAAAGTCACTACGTTCTGGAAAGATACAATACCTTTCTTGTTCAGGTCGATTAAGGCCTTGTACATACCCAGAGGCGAAGAACCGGTGGGACATCCCAATACAAACGGTTTTTCGGGTGTAGGGTTGGCAGCCTTGATTTTGGCAGCTACATAATGTGCCGCCCACTGTGATACGGATTGATAATCCGGTTGAATGATTAGTCTCATTACAATTATTTTATCAGGTTAATAAATTAGGGGTAACTTTATTGTCTGTCTTTCTTCAAACGCTCCGCCATGGCGCGTGCCAGATTCTCGCATTGCTCGTAGGTAATGTCCTTCATGGCCTGCTTCATTTCCACCGGATCGCCCACGATTTCAAACTTGCTTTTCTCGGCAAATTCGCCCATGCGCTTCACGGCTGCACCTGCCCAGCAGAACGAACCGAAGTAACCCAGATAACGACCTTTCACCTCGCGTACCAATATCTTGGAGAGCAGTGATTCTATCTCCGGATAAATCTGGTTACTATACGTGGGGCTTCCGATTACCAGCCCCCTGTATTTGAATATATCGGCTATGATGTAAGACGGATTACTTTTGCTGACATTGTGCATCACAATATTTTTGATGCCCTGAACGGAAAGTTCTGCAGCGATGGCTTCCGCCATTTGTTCGGTATTGCCGTACATGGAACCGTAGACAATGACAACACCCTCTTCGGCCGCATACCGGCTCAAGCGATCGTAGATGCCGATAACCTTGGCAATATTATCCGTCCATACCGGTCCGTGAGTGGAGCAGATGGTGGAGATGGGCAGACCGCCCAGCTTTGCCAATGCCTTCTGCACGGGAGAACCGTACTTACCCACGATATTGGAGTAATAACGAACCATTTCGTCCCAATACTTATCCAGATTCATGCGTGTATCAAGGAATCCGCCATCGAGCGTACCGAAGCACCCGAAGCCGTCACCGGAGAACAGCACGCCTTCCGTTTCGTCGAAGGTCATCATGGTTTCGGGCCAGTGCACCATCGGAGTCATATAGAAACGGAGCTTGTGGTGGCCCAAGGCAAGAAAGTCTTCATCTTTTACCATATATTGCTCGCCCGTCACGCCATAGAAACCTTCTATCATACCGAAAGTCTGCTTGTTGCCAACAATGATGATGTCGGGATAATGCTGTTTGATTAAGCGGATAGAGCCGGAATGGTCCGGTTCCATATGGTTGATGATAAGATACTGGATGGGACGTTCGCCGATTATGCTCTTTATCTTCCGAAGATATACCTCAAAGTAACAAATATCTACAGTATCAATCAGCGCAACCGTTTCATCGTCTATCAGGTAAGAGTTGTAAGACACTCCGTAAGGCAATGGCCACATACCTTCAAACAAATGCTTATTGCGGTCATTCACTCCCACATAGTGGATTTTTCCTTTTATCACTGTTTTTGGGTTCATTGTTATTATCTTCTAATTTAGATTGATTCCATATTTAATCAGCGGCAAAAATAAGTCTTTTTTCTCACATTTCATACTTCTTTCCTTGATATGCGTCAAGTTCCTTCATTCTTTTTTGCACCCGGTGGTTAAACTCATAATTTTTCAGTCCCCAGTCGGGTGCAATAAGCAGCTCTTTGGGAGATTGGGAGACGAAGCGTTCCAGAACAATATCCGGACGGAGATGCTCTACATAGTCCACCACGAGGTCAACATATTCATCGACATTGAAAAGATGGAAGTCTTCGGGATTCCGTTCATATTCCAAAGCCATACGGGTGCCGCGTATCAATTGCAACTGATGCATTTTCAGCGTAGTGAGCGGTAAACGCGACAGGTCCTTCGCCTGTGCCACGATATTGCGGTGAGTCTCGCCCGGCAGCCCCAGGATTACATGTCCGCCGGTCAGTATTCCGCAAGCAGCCGTACGCTCCACCGCATTGACGGTAACTTGAAAAGTATGCCCGCGGTTAATGCGGCGGAGTGTCTCGTCGCGAGTACTCTCAATACCGTATTCCACCAAAAGGAAAGTATGCTTGTTGAGATTTTCCAGATACCGCAGCAAATCATCGGGCATGCAGTCGGGACGTGTACCGATAACCAGCCCCACCACTCCGTCTACCGCCAACGCCTCTTCATATTTCCGCTTCAAGGACTCCAGTTCTCCATACGTATTGGTGTAAGCCTGAAAATATGCCAGATACTTCATTTCGGGATATTTATGCGCAAAGAAACGCTTTCCTTCTTCCAGTTGCAGGGCTATCGGCTTCTCGGTACGGCAGTAGTCGGGATTGAAAGTCTGGTTATTGCAGTAGGTACAGCCGCCGTACCCCTTGCTCCCGTCACGGTTGGGACAGGTAAACCCGGCATTCAACGAAATTTTCTGTACCTTATACGGAAAATAACGTTTCAGGAAAGAAGGAAATTCATTATAAAGAGGAGTCGCACTCATAAGCCTATGTTATTTAGAAACAAAAGTAAAACTTTTCTTCGATTTTTACTAATAGAAAACGGATTAGATATGTTAATAACTGCCATGGAAGAGGCACATATTCGTCAACAAATACATTTCAGAGTCCGATTACATATTCTACATGCAAATTTATAATACCGGAAGCATAGCGATTGAAATAAATTCATAACTTTGTATATAATATGGAAAGACACAACAAAATATTCCTACCATCAAAAAAAACATTTGTATGAATAGCGGTTATCATAAGAATCTTGTATTCACGGCAGCGTGCATCGGAATGTGTTTTTTCGGTGTTTCAATGATTACATTGGGTTCGGTACTGCCTTCTCTCGTCACAAAACTGGAATTAAGCGGACTGCAAACTACGTCACTGGTAACCTTTCTTCCCATCGGCATGTTGGCCGGTTCGTTGATTTTCGGTCCTATTGCGGACCGTTTCGGACACAAAGCATTGTTGGTGCCCAGTTGCATCATCGTATTATCGGGAT
Source organism: Bacteroides sp. 2201st1_D9_2201SCRN_220225 (assembly GCF_040928965.1). Taxonomy (NCBI): domain Bacteria; kingdom Pseudomonadati; phylum Bacteroidota; class Bacteroidia; order Bacteroidales; family Bacteroidaceae; genus Bacteroides; species Bacteroides sp. 2201st1_D9_2201SCRN_220225. The sequence continues at coordinate 11,324 of NZ_JBCODG010000060.1, forward strand.
TGGAAGGACTGATATTTTTCGAAAGCATCCCGCTCCTTCAAATCTCCATCGTAGGCATAGGTCTGGGCGGCGGCATCCTTAACGGTGAAACCAACGCCTTGGTTTCCGACATCTCCGGAGAATCCGAAAAAGGCTCCCGGATCAGCTTCCTGGGAGTGTTCTACGGGTTGGGAGCGCTTGGCATACCAAGCCTTTTGGGAATCCTGTCCGAGCATTACTCTTTTGAAACCATCCTGCAAGGTATAGGCATCATTATGCTGGCAGGTATATTGTTCTGCATCCCCATACGTTTTCCCGCACCCAAACAAGCGCAGGGATTTCCTGTAAAGGAAGGATTAGGTCTGCTGAAAGAAAGCAGCCTGCTGCTGCTCAGCTTCATTCTATTCTTTCAAAGCGGCATTGAAGGAGTATGCAATAACTGGTCCACCAGTTATTTCGGTCAGGTAACCGACATACCTGCCAATCAGGGATTGATAGCACTCACCTGTATGGTTGCCGGGCTCACCGTAGCACGTATGCTGCAAATCGTACTTTTCAAAAAGATACAACCGGCAAAGGTGCTCCCCTACAGTCTTATCCTCACTGCAACAGGCTTTGCCCTGCTGACAGCAGCTCCCGGTTTCATACGGGCTGCAGCGGGCATGGCTGTAATAGGAATGGGATTATCGTCTACTTATCCGGTTATCCTGAGTATTCTCGGAACCCGCTACCCTTCATTGTCGGGAACGGCATTCGGCATAGCGCTCGCCATCGCCCTTATAGGACAAACTGCCATGAACGGACTGATGGGAATGGTTTTCACATATGACAACGGCATCGTGCTTTACCCTTATATAATGATAGGTTCACTGGCTATCATGCTTGTTTTGTTTAAGCGTTCACTCAAATAAATTATTTACCCTCTGCATTCTGCCGGGAATTATTAAAGAAAACTCACGACATGGTGGAAAAGCCGGAAAAATTTCCTGACACAAAACGGAATTTATCATTAATTAATTAGATTAGATTTTCGCTTTATCGTATATTTGCCCTGAATAACCGAATTAAGAGATATGAAAAAAATAAGTTTTGCGCTTTTTTTCTGCCTTTGTGCACTGGCAGGCTTTGCCCAGAACAGCAAGCCACTCGATTTGAAAGAAATCGTATCCGGAGAATTTATCCCTCAAAACATTTCGGGTGTCATCCCTATTCCGGGAGACGGCGAACATTATTCGCAAATGAATGCGGATAAGACACAAATCATCAAATACTCTTTCAAGACAGGTAAACCGGTAGAAGTGCTGTTCGATGCGGCTACTGCCCGCGAGTGTCCATTCAAGAAGTTCGACAGCTACAACTTTGCTCCGGACGGCAGCAAATTGCTTATTGCAACAGAAACAGTGCCTGTATACCGCCACTCTTATACAGCAGTACATTATATATATAGCCTGAAGCGGAATTTGGACGGCAAGATAAACAATGTAGTGGAGAAACTGTCGGACGGCGGACCGCAACAAGTCCCCATCTTCTCGCCCGATGGAAACCAAGTGGCTTTTGTGCGCGACAACAACATCTTCCTCGTTAAATTACTTTACGGCAACAGCGAAAGCCAGGTGACCGAAGACGGCAGCCGCAATGAAGTGCTGAACGGCATTCCCGACTGGGTATACGAAGAAGAGTTCGCATTTAACCGTGCCTTGGAATTCAGTCCCGACAGCAAGATGCTGGCTTTCATCCGTTTCGACGAACGGGAAGTTCCCTCTTATACTTTCCCGGTATTTGCCGGAGAAGTGCCTCATATTGCCCCTTACGAGAAATACCCGGGAGAATATACTTATAAATATCCCAAGACAGGTGAAAAGAATTCAAAAGTATCCGTACATACTTTTGATATCAAATCCAAAGTAACCCGCAAAATCAATCTTCCTTTGGAAGAAGGCGGCTACATTCCCCGTATCCGTTTCACACAAGACCCGAACAAGCTTGCCATCATGACGCTGAACCGCCACCAGAACCGGTTCGACCTGTATTTTGCCGACCCTCGCAGTACCGTATGCAAGTTGGCCGTACGTGATGAGAGCGACACTTATATCCGCGAGAATGTATTTGACAACATCATTTTCTATCCGGAGACTTTCAGTTTTGTCAGTGAAAGAAACGGATACAACCACTTGTACTGGTACAATATAAACGGAAATCTTATCAAACAGGTCACTTCCGGCTCATACGAAGTACAGGATTTCCTGGGTTATGACCCTGAAAACGGAAGTTTTTATTACAGCAGCAACGAAGAAAGTCCGCTGCGCAGCGCTATCTACAAGATAGACCGCAAAGGCAAAAAAACAAAGTTATCATCGCATACAGGGACAAATAGCGCCCTGTTCAGTACAGACATGAAGTATTTCATGAACCGCTATTCAAGCCTGGACATTCCGACTGTCATCACCCTGAACGACAATAACGGCAAAACGCTGACCACACTTGTAGATAATGCCGCACTGAAGCAGAAATTAAACGGATATGATATGCCGAAGAAAGAATTCTTCTCTTTCCAGACCTCTGAGGGCACTGAACTGAATGGCTGGATGATAAAGCCGGCAAACTTCTCCGCAAGCAAAAAATATCCGGTTCTGATGTATCAGTACAGCGGTCCAGGCTCGCAGCAGGTACTTGACAAGTTTGGCGTGAGCTGGGAAACTTACATGGCTTCCCAAGGCTATGTCGTAGTGTGCGTAGACGGACGAGGCACGGGCGGACGCGGTGCGGAATTTGCCAAAAGCACCTATCTGAATCTCGGTGTCAAAGAAGCCAAAGACCAAGTGGAAACCGCCCTGTACTTAGGACGCCAACCTTATGTAGATAAAAATCGTATCGGAATCTGGGGCTGGAGTTATGGCGGCTACATGACCATTATGAGCATGAGCGAAGGAACTCCCGTATTCAAAGCCGGAGCAGCCGTTGCTCCGGTTACCGACTGGAACTATTACGATACCGTATACGGCGAACGTTTCATGCGTACCCCGAAAGAAAATGCCGAAGGTTACAAAGCCTCGTCCGCCTTTACCCGTGCCAACAACTTGCATGGCAATCTGTTGTTGGTACATGGCATGGCGGATGATAACGTTCATTTCCAGAATTGCGCGGAATATGCCGAACACCTCGTACAACTTGGCAAACAGTTCGACATGCAGGTCTATACCAACCGCAACCATAGCATCTTCGGAGGCAACACCCGTCTGCATCTGTATACCAAATTAACGAACTTCTTTAATCGGGAATTGAAAAAATAAATGAGCGAAAGAGTACGTAAGCCGGAATGGCTCAAAATAAGTATCGGTGCCAACGAACGTTATACCGAGACAAAACGCATTGTAGAATCCCACTGCCTGCACACGATATGCAGCAGCGGACGTTGTCCCAATATGGGAGAATGTTGGGGAAAAGGTACGGCCACTTTTATGATAGGCGGAGATATCTGTACCCGTTGCTGCAAGTTCTGCAATACACAAACAGGCAAGCCCATGCCGCTTGACCCGCAAGAACCGGTGCACGTAGCCGAATCCATCGCCTTAATGAAGCTCTCCCACGCCGTTGTCACTTCCGTAGACAGAGACGATCTGCCGGATTTGGGAGCCGCCCATTGGGTGCAAACAATCCGCGAAATCAAACGCCTCAACCCGGATACGACCGTTGAAGTACTGATTCCTGACTTTCAGGGAAGAAAGGAACTCGTAGACATGGTTATCGAAGCCCGGCCGGAGATAATCTCCCATAATATGGAAACCGTAAAACGTATCAGTCCGCTGGTACGGAGTGCTGCTCATTATGAAACAAGTCTTGAAGTATTGCGGCAGATATCCGAAAGCGGCACTGTTGCC